>MFHL01000032.1:0-1807 GCA_001778595.1 Candidatus Giovannonibacteria bacterium RIFCSPHIGHO2_02_FULL_44_11 | reverse complement strand
TCCCGCTTGTAGGGCTGAATATCAATCCCGTGGGAAACGGCCCGTATAAACTTAAATCCGTCAGCAAAGATTCAATGGGTTCGGCCGAATCGGTAGTTCTTGAAGCAAATAAATATTTTGCGCTTGGACGCCCGAATATCAAAAATATTGAAGTAAAATTTTACCGCAATGAACAAAATATTGTTTCCGACCTGAAAAACGGACTCATAGATTCTGCGGGGGGCATTTCGCCGAAATACGCGGAAGACCTGATAAAAACATCGGGCCAAAAAACTAATATCAAATCCATAAGCCTGCAAAGAATAATCGCCGTATTTTTGAACCAAAGCTTAATGAAAGACTTTGCCACAGTAAACGTAAGAAACGCGCTGGATATGGCCGTTGATAAAAATGCGCTGGTAAATAATATTTTAAACAGCTACGGCGAAACAATTACGGGTCCGCTTCCTAAAAGTATATTTGCAAACAGCGCAAGCGGAACTCCTGAAAATGCCGGCTTTGACTTATACGCCGCGCAAAAATTATTGGCAAAGCAAAAAGAGCCCGTTGCTTTTACGCTAACCACCGCGGAAATCCCTGAATTGACCGCGACGGCCGAGATGCTGAAAGATATGTGGTCAAAAGCAGGAGTGAGTGTAGATATAAAAACTTTCAATTTAAATGACCTGGAACAGCTGGTTATCGGGCCGAGGCGCTACGAAGCGTTCCTATACGGAGAAGAGATTATCGGGCAGACGCCGGACCCATTCGCGTTCTGGCACTCAAGCCAGCGCGCGCATCCCGGATATAATATCGCGCTTTACGCGAACGCAAAAGTTGATAATCTTCTTGAAAATGTGCGGAGCACGCAGGATGCCGAAGAACGAACAAAAATATACGCCGATATTCAGACGGAAATAATCAAAGACATGCCTGCGATATTCCTTTTTTCTCCTTCTTACATATATGCGATGCCTTCGGATCTTGGCGGAATGGATACAAAAAATATCAGTACAGGCTCGGAGCGTTTCTCCGCCGTGTACAAATGGTATCTGGAAAAACACTATGTCTGGAATATATTCAAATAGAGACCTGCCTGCCGGCAGGCAGGCAAAAGACGTTTCGCGGAGGCTCAGCGGTGACATGGCGCCGGTTCTTGCCGACCTGCCTGCCGGCAGGCAGGTGTCTTCCGATTTAAAAAAAGATGAGGTGTTTTATACCGTTTATAGAAATTTAGAGATTGTTGACGGCAAAATAAGATATGACGTGACGGAAATTCCTGCTGGAACGCGCGGTGAAAACGAATTCCGCAAAACTTTCGGCCATTACCATAAAAAACCTTTGCCGGAAATTTATGAGGTTTTGGAAGGGCGGGCATATTTTCTTCTTCAGCGCCCGACCTCGCCTGAAGACCAGTCAAATATCAAAGAAGTATATATAGCAGAGGCTTCCGCCGGAGAAAAAGCCGTCATACCGCCGAAGTTCGGGCATTTGACGATAAATGTAGGTGAAAGCACGCTGGTACTCGCAAACTGGATAGGCCTTTCGGAATATGACTATGATGCTTACAAAAAATACCGCGGGGGATGCTATTACGTGCTGAACAAAGGGGCCAATATTGAATTTGAAAAAAATAAAAATTATTCGCACGTTCCGGAAATAAAAAAATTGAAACTGAAAAAAAACCTGCCGGAATTGGGGATGGAAAAAGACAATCCGAAGCCGATATTGGACCTTAAAAATTCTCCCGGAAAAATGGATTGGCTCATAAATCCGGAAAATTATAAAGAATTATTAACAATTGAAAATTTATACAGAACATTATAAG
>MFHL01000031.1 GCA_001778595.1 Candidatus Giovannonibacteria bacterium RIFCSPHIGHO2_02_FULL_44_11 | reverse complement strand
ATGTCCGCAAGGCCTATCTTGGTAAATTCAAAGCGCTGGGTGCGCGAGCCAACGGTGTCCGGAACCTTGGCAAGCTCGGTAGTGGCCAAAATAAATATCGCGTGTTTCGGAGGTTCTTCCAAAGTTTTTAAAAGCGCATTGAAAGCTTCTTTAGTCAGCATGTGCACTTCATCGATGATATACACTTTGTACGGCGAGCGGAGAGGCAAAATATGCACGGCCTCGCGCAAAGCCCTCGCCTCATCAATCCCTCTTTGCGAAGCGGCGTCAATTTCTATAATATCCTCTTCAAAGCACCCCGCTTCGCGGGCCAGGATTCTTGCAATAGTAGTCTTACCAGTGCCGCGAGGCCCGGAAAACAAATACGCGTGGGCGAGGCGCTTTTCTTTCAAAGCGTTCTTTAAAATACCGACGATATGCTCCTGGCCTATCACTTCCTCAAATTTTTGAGGCCGGTATTTACGGTAAAAAACCTGTGTTTGTTTATCCTGTTGCATCATATTGGTTTCTGCCTGAGGCGGATCCGCCTTTGGCGGAAAACGCAAAAAATTTATAACCGAGAAAATTCCAGATAAGCACGGCCGCGGAGGCCGCGACATTTGCGGCGTTCAGCCATGCGCTTCTATCCAGGCCGAAGCGCGGCTCCATATAAGTAGTAAGATAAACTATCAATACGCTGTTGAGAAGCGCCCCAAAAAAAGTGACCAGCGCGAATTTCGGCAGGTCTTTTAAAACCGTTTCGTTTACGCCGGAAGTGTCCCTAAAAACCCAAAATTTATTCCAAAAATAGCTGTTCGTGGCGGCGAGCAAAAATCCTGGGGCGCTTATGCCTCCCAACATAAGACCGGCGGTGGTACCGGTTACAATGCTTAAAATATTCAAAATTCCGAAATTTATGGAAGTATTCAAAAATCCCACAGCAACGTATTTGCCGAATTGATTGAAAAATTTGAGCCACCGCCCTAAAAATTTACCCAGCCACACGCCAAACGCCCAGAGCACGGGGATACAGATAAATACCGCAATTCCGGTTGCGACGTTCAGGTATTTTAAATTATAAAGAGTCGGCAACAAAAACACCGCCGTCAAAAACCCCGCCCCCGCTCCTATTAAATAATCTCTTTTGGTTATCATTAAGCTATTTTACCTTAATATTCTTTTTCGGAAAACCCGTGCGCCATTGCCGTTTTATAGCTCTCAAGAAAAGCTTTTATGGTATCCGCCGGAACGGCCCCGCTATGATAGTCGCCTTTTACGTTAACTTTTAAAAGACTGTTCAGCCCCGCAAGTTTTGCGCGGCCTTTCTGTTCCAGCGGAACCAGCGGGCTTCCGCTCATACCGGGGAGAGCGATTCCCTTATCAAACTGCTCGCCGGAAAAACCGCGCCTATAGAAAGACGCCAGCTTCCTAAATCTGGCGTCTGGCGTGTGCATAAGCGCACGCATGGTATTGTTGTTTTGAAGATGGATAAATTGATCCCAGCCATATTCTGAAATCAAAACTTCAAAAGGGAAACTAAAGGCGTTGCCCACAGAAACAAGCTTCTCTTTCGGCGCGGGTGTACTCTCTTCCAGCAAATCCATGGCGTTTATTTCCGACAGTGCTTCTTCACCGGCTTTGTTCGCCGTGCTGATTAATGCGAGATCGCTTTTCTCATCTAAAAATTGCGCCCTGCCCATTGCCATTTTACCGGTTGAAGTTGTAAAAATTATTTCGTTCTCGTTCATTTGAACCACGTGCGCGTTCGTTAAAAGAAGCTTTTGCCCCTCAAAATTGATGAATGTACCGCTGCCCGCGCCTGTCGGAGTATATATCATGGCGGTAGCCTGCATCACGTCTTTTATTTTCTTCATATATTCGGCGGCTTTTTCAGGATTTTTCGCGATAAAATCTTTTCCAAAAATAACTTCCGGCTTGCTAAAATAAGGCTCCTCGCCCTGCTCCGCTAGCCTGGCCTGCCTGGTTGCTTCGGATTGCAAATGCTCCGGGAAAGCCTTGAACAATTTTTCGGGCCCTTCGCCCGAGATAGGCACGCCACCTTTAGTATCAAGCGCTTCCAATATTTTCCTGTAAATTGCTTCTTTGCCTTCTTTTTTGATATCTTCCACAAATTCGTGGGCGGAGGCTTCAATATATTCATCGGTAAGCTCGGGTGTCCGCGCCTCCGGCGCGAAAGCGGTCACACCGGCAAGCGCAAAGGCGCCCGCAATACGCCTGAGTTTTTTGGTAAACGAGCCGCCGTACGGCGTTCTAAGCTCTTTTGCGAAACCTTGCCGCAGAGATTCTGAATTTTCTCCGGTTTCAACAACGTTTTCTTCAGTTAATTCTATGAAGTTTTTTATGTTTTCGCTCATACCTCTTTTGTTAAAAAATCCTCAAGCTCTTTTTCCATTTGTTCTATCGAAATTCCGCCCTTTTCCAATTTTCCTGCCAAATCCAAAGACAGCGCCTCGACATCCTTTTCTAATTCCTTATCTTTATCTTCATCACTCATCGGTTTTATTGCCGGTTCAGCGCGTGGTGGCGAGCGCGTATCTCCTCTTCCACTTCCTCGCGGGGGCGCGAGTATTTTTGGCGGGAAAGAGCTTTTATATAATTTGTAATTTCATCGTTGCCTTTCGGCGGGAACGGGATAAACATATTGAAGGGCTTTGAGGTCTGCCCGTCTATCAGCAATTTAACGTAAGCATTCAAATTATCAATGTTTAGCAAATCTTTCGCGCTAAATGTCGGAGCAAATTGCTTTTCCATATATTCGGCGTCGTCGTTGCCGATGCGGAAGGCTGCCATGGTCCCCACATTTCCAAAAACAGCCTTCTTTATTTCCTCTTCCAGCTGACCGATAAATTGGTGCGTTATCGTCATAGAAAGTTTGTATTTTCTAGCCTCCGAAAGTATCGTCGCAATAGATTTCGTCGTAACATTCTGAAATTCATCTATATATAGGTAAAAATCCTTACGTTCAGATTCGGGCGTGTCCACGCGGGAAAGCGCTGCCATCAAAATTTTCCCTACCATTATAAGACCGAGCAGGCTTGAATTGAGCTCGCCAAGCTTCCCTTTTGAAAGATTGAGCAAAAGTATCTTTTTCTGGTCCATTACGTCCCGTACGTTGAAAGCTGAATGTTGCTGGGCGATGATGGGCCTCATTATTTCGTTTGCTAGGAATGTATCGAACTTTGAGACGACGTAAGGCACCATATTCGCAAGAGAGGCCTCGCCTCCAGCTTTGTCGGCAATTTGCTTCCAAAAAGTCTCAACAACGATATTTTTTGATTTGGAAAGCTTATATTCGCGGAAGGCTTTATCAGCTAAAACACGCTCAACTTCCATCAATGTGTTGCCGCTCTCCGGATCTTCCATCACAAGCATCGTCGCGTTCCTGAAATATTGCTCGAACATCGGCCCTCCGGCCACCGACATGTTGAAGAGCTTATTAAAAATTTCCAAAAGCTCGTTGACAATAAGGCTTCTTTGCTCGGGATAGCGCGGGTCAAACTCAAGCATATTAAGACCCATTGGGCGCTGAATATCTCCGGGGTCAAAATAGATAACATCATCTGCCCGCTCTTTCGGAATGTGCCCCAAAATTTTATCTATCAGGTCTCCGTGCGGGTCTATCACGGCCACTCCTTCGCCGTTTTGGATGTCCTGAATAATCATTTTCTGCATAAGAGTGGATTTTCCCGTGCCGGTCTGACCTATAGAATAAAAATGCCGCCGTCTGTCGTCTTTCTTAATGAAAATATTTTTTGTCTCTCCCCTATATTTGCTCTCGCCTATCAATACGCCTTCTTTCGGAAGGTTCACGGGCGGGGCCGCTTCCTGCGCGCGGAGCATGCGTACGGTGGAAGCCGATTTTTTCATATACGGAAAATGATAAATACTAGCAATCTCTTCCACATTCAAATGTATGATATTTTTTTCATCAAACAACCGAAAAGAAAATTTCTCTATAAGACTCCGCAATTCCCCGCCGGAGAGTTCTTTGGGCTTCAGGCTGTTTCCCTCAGGATTTTGGAATTGCTGGAAACTCGCCGCCAAATTCTTGGCAAGCGAATCCGCCTGATCCGGATGCTGGGAAGAAGCGAGATAGCGGATATTGCATTCAAAAATAACTTTTCCGCCTTTTTCTTCCAGAAGTTTTGCGAGCGATTCATCGTGACCCACCGATTTATTTTTATCTTCAGGCTTCTGAGGTTTTATGAATTTTTTAATTTCGCGCATCGCAATATCTTCCCCCAGAACTTCTTTTCTTGATTTCCCTTCTTTGACCTTCGCCGCCGCTTCATGCGCGCGCTCCGCGACGTGTTTCGCGTCCGGGCGCAAAACTATCTGCACCGCCGCGCCCTCGCCGTATTCGTCTATTTTGGAAAAGGGGGACGATACGGTTTCCAGAGGATCAGAAGTGAGATTTTGATAAGTTTTGATAGGCAGTATTTCGGTAGAAACGGAGGCGACAACCCCGCCGGCGGTTGCTCCTGTGGAATTGAAAATATTGTAGTCATCCACTTTTTCTATTTTCGCGTCAGGAAACGCGCCGTGAAGACGGCTTTCAAGAAGCTTATCGTAAACACGCGGAAAAGCGACGTAAAAAAATATTTCAGTACCTCTGTTGTGCGCCGCTATTTCCAAAGTAAACACGGGCTGTTTCCAGAAAGAACCGGCCATCCCTTCTTTTTTTATGGAAACCAGTCCCGAAAGAAATTGCTCCATTTTGGAAATAAAATTCTTTATTATTTGCTGTTCGTCCCCGCCTTTTTCTATCAAAGTTCCTTCGGGAGTTGATATCAAAAAAAGCTGGAGGCCGAGACCGCCCGAGACATCACGCTCTTTTTTAGACTTTAAATACCACAAAAAAAACAAACCCCACGCCGCAAAAGCGATAGCAAGAAGCGACGCGATATAAAATATAAGGTCATTTATGCTCATTGTTTCAGTTTTCTTGCTTCAAGGAGCTTTTCATAATATTTATCGGCAAGCGCATCATGAAAATCGTCTAAAATATGCGGATTTTTTAGAGCTCCCGCCATTTTTACCGCGCGCGCAATGCCATGTGTAAGCGCGTCCCTAACCAAGTCTTCAACAAATTCCGAATGTTCTTTTTCCTCTTTAAGATACATTTCATTCATATCCGCGTCCGTAGCCGGCGTGTTGACAGCGGGAACGGCCGGCGGAGGAAGCATTGCCACGGTTTCTTTTATAACATCCTTTAATACCTCTTTTTCAGGCT
>MFHL01000030.1:1274-6146 GCA_001778595.1 Candidatus Giovannonibacteria bacterium RIFCSPHIGHO2_02_FULL_44_11 | reverse complement strand
CAAATTTTAAAATAACAGCTCCCTTTTTCAGCCAGAGGCTGATCCGCCTTGGGCGGAAAGGAGATGGTCGCAGGTTCGATTCCTGCCGGGCGGACATTGCAAAACAAAATTGCCACCTTGCGTGGCATTTTTGTTTTGCAAATATTTGTTTGAATAGAAATCGAACCGCGGGCAACCAGCAGGTTGTGCGCGTGAGCGCCCGCATTCCAGGCTGAAGGTTCCGAGCAGAGCACTGCGAGGAGCGATTCCCCGCCCGCAACGCTTCGCGTAGCGATGCGGGCGGGCTGCCGGGCGGACACATTGTAAAGAAATAAAAAAATCCGTCAGGCGGCGGATTTTTGCCGGGGATTTTCCAGAAAAGTTTGAAGAACTTTGATGCGCTCTTGGAGCATCATGAGGTTTTCGGATTCATAAAGCTTTTCCGCGTCTTTTCTTATTACATCCAGAAAATCCGCGAGGTCTTTTAAAAGCCTTTTTTGCAGTCTCTCGTCCGCTTCCTCCGGATAAAACTTATCCGCGATATCCTCGGCTATTACCAGATTAATCGCGAACATTCTTATATCTTCTTTGTTTAGAAGTTCACTCCACTCAGTCTTACAAACCAAAAATTCTATGCGCTCCAGCTGGCCGAGGTTTAAAACATACTGCTTTTTCGCGTAAAATTCCCAGTCGTTCTGCATAAATAACCTCAAATCTGCCTTTAACCTAGCAGATATGCCGGAAATAACAACAAAAACGTTCTATATGAACAAAACGCCCAATATTGGCAAAACAGTCCACCAGCGCGCGATGGCCGGGTCGGCAAAAATGCTTAAAACAACAGGGTTCAAAAATAAAATATTTTTTGTGATGACTCCCGGCGGGGCAATACTTATAAGTATTGATATAAAAAATCCGGCGGCTAAAATGCCCAGTATCAGTACCTCCCACCAGACTCCGTCCCGCCCCCCGCCCGCATCGCTACGCGAAGCGTTGCGGGCAGGTCCCCAGTCAAAAGCCCGCGACATAAAAAGCAAAAGTAATATTAAAAGCAAAGAAAAAATACCGGCGTTAAACATCCAGACCTCTGTCATTGTCCGGCCCGCAGTCAGCGCGTCTACCGGAAAAAACGGCCACAATGCGAACATAATATAAAGATTGACGATGATGAATCCGACGGACCGTTTGCCTTTGGAGGCTCCCCAGAAAAAAGCTCCGGCAATAAGCGTCAGAACCAAAGCAAAGTCCCACGGAGGATTTTTGAAAAGCCCTAAATACTGATTCATTTTTTTTATTTTAACATTTTATAGACCCTTTTCGAACAAAAGCTTGTCTTTTGGGAATAAATATTCCGTAATATGGTAAATCGCGTAGGTAATGAAAAACGCGGAAGCAACATCTATGGAATAATGTAGGTGAGCCAGAAGCACAATTGTTCCGAATGCGAGCGCCATTACAATGAATAAATAACGCAGAACCCGCTCTTCCCAAAACATAAGCGCGAACAGGAATGGCATGCCGGTATGACCGGAGAAAAAAAGGTCTGCATCAAAAACAAAAAAGGAGAGAATATATGAATCTATTGCCGTCTGCGTCGGATATGGCCCGAGATGAGTGAGACTGATAAAACCGGAACGGATGATTGTAAAAGTGGCGATAGCATTAAGCACAAAAGGTATTCTTTTCGGCTCGGTAAGGCACAGAAGAATAACAAAAGTCCAAAAAGCAAAAGTAGCCCAGATAAAAGTTCCGTCAATGTTGTATACGGGCAAGTTTGAAAGAATAATATCCGAGACGGAGTTTGACGCGCGGGCCGTGGCATATAGCCCGGCGTAGAAATTGACCACGAGGCTGACGATAAGTAAAAGGGCCGCCTTTATGCATTCCAGCCTGAATTCACGTTGGGAAAAATAATCTTTATATTTTCTGCTTAAAGTGTTCATAGGCGTATTAATCAATTTTAGATTATAATCTGAATATGGTAAATACCCGCATATCCTGCGTCATATGTGCATACAATGAGGAACCGCGCATAAAAAACGTGCTGGAGGCCGTTGCAAATAATCCCCTGTTTAGCGAAGTAATAGTTGTGGACGACGGCTCAAAAGACGGCACCGCAGAAGTCGTGGAAAAATACAAGAATGTTAAGCTCGTTAGGCATGGAGTGAACCAGGGCAAGAGCAAGGCATTTGTTACGGGCGCGTCCGCCGCCACCGGCAAATTTATTATGATGCTGGATGCAGACCTTGTGGGGTTGTCAAATACCGCCCTTGAAGGCCTTGCGGAGCCGGTGCTTTCGGGTAAAGCCGATGTTGCTATTTCTCTACGCTCAAACAGTTTATTTATATACAAATGGCTTGGAATAGACTATATTTCCGGGGAAAGGATTTTTCAAAAATCGCTATTGGAGGGGCATCTTGAAAAGATGTCCACGCTTCCTTCGTACGGACTTGAATCTTATATTAATGAATTAATAATAGACGGAAAATTGCGCTTGGCATCCGTCCTCTGGAGAGGCGTTGTTCAGACTACGAAGGCGGACAAGGTCGAGCGTTGGTCCGGTCTTTTGGGAGATTCAAAAATGTTTCTACAGATAATCCGCCTGATGAAACTCCGCACTGTTATCCGACAGATTTGGACCATGACTCGCATGGCTAAAGCGAACATGCGCTAGGTTTCCGATTTGTTTATTTTCAATATTATCAAATAAAAAGAATTTGAAAAAAAATATGCTAAAATTTTTCCTTAAACCAAAGAGAAAAGCTGCCTATGCCACAATGCTATTTGTTACGTTTGCAACAATATTTTATTTTTTTCGATTAGATAGTCTGACGCAATCAGCCCCCTTATTTTTATTTTATTTTGTACTCATTATTAACACATATTTTTCAATTCGGTTGTTTTCTTCAATAACTCCGCACGTAATAATGAGCCAGCATGCTATCGATGTTTTCCTAGTTATTATAATGTCTGTTTTAGCTTATTATCTCAATAACCCGACCAAGTTTATTGTCTGGGTGCTATTTCTTTTTATATTTGCCACGATAAAATATGCTATATTGCTTGGTAAAATTCCTCATCTATTACTTCTTCGCAAAAAAATATTAGTGGATCTATCGGGAGCGGCGGCTTCCGCTATTACTCTTTACTTTACATTAACCTCGAATGTCATGGCCTCTGTTTGGATTTATACAGTTTGTTTCATCATTGCTAACATATATCTGACGCTCGTGAATCCTCTTTACATGATCATTGATAATCTTGAATCCAAATAAAAGACTTTTTATCGCATTTGAATTTTTATATATCAGACTTGACTTAGGTTATTAATAAAAATATCCACGGAGTGTTCCCAGGAAAATTTTAAGGCTTTTTTGCGGCAATTTTCCCGGGGTATGTCCAGGCATTTTAGCGCCGCTTTTACTAGATTATCATCCAAGTACCCGTCTATCCCCTGCGATATTATGTCTTTAGGCCCCATTACATTATGCGCCGCCACCGGTATGCCGCATGACAACGCCTCTAATATTACAAGTCCAAAAGTCTCCGTAACCGACGGGAACACGAAGACATCCGAGGCGCTCAAAAGGTCCGTTAATTCCTGTCCTCTTTTTTCACCTGCAAAAATGACATCGTTATATTTTACTTCAAAATTTGCCTTTAGCGGGCCATTTCCTATTATTAATTTGGTGCCCGGCAGGCGGCACTTCAAAAATTCTTCAACATTTTTTTCTTTTGCGATCCGTCCCAAATAAGTGAAGACCGGCCGCTTTGCTTTTTGCAGAAGCTCGGGTTTATTTGAACCGGACTTAAAAATTTCGGTATCTACTCCAAGCGGGCATACGATAACATTATTAAAGCCTCTTTTTTCAACCTCTTCTTTTAGGCTGATTGTGCTTACCATGGTCTTGGCTCCGGCATTATGAAACCACTTTAAATATGAATATATCATGTTAAATACCACATTCGATTTTAAGATGTATTCTTTTGCGTAATTAGGAAAATGTGTTGAATACGTTGTCGTAAAATTAATGTTGTTTTCCATGCAGATTCGCCGTACAGCCATTCCTACCGGGCCGGATGTCATAATGTGGACATAATCGGGTTTTTCTTTTTCAATAATTTGTTTTGCTTTTGATCTTACATATGCCGTAAAACGGTAATCCTGATAGAACGGCAGGGAAAAACTAAAAAATAGGCGGGGGTGCAGAATAACGGACTCCATCCCTCTTTTTTTGATCTGCCTTATAATTGCGTCGATATGTCTGACCACACCGTCAATATGCGGACGCCAGGAGTCAGTTGCGATAAGTATTTTTTTCATAATTTATTCCAGATAATCGGGGGTTTGTTTCTTTGCATATTTATTATATTTGATATAAACGAAAACGGCGATAATCCCCAAAACAAAGGAAAGTGTCCCGAAATAATCTACATATTTGCCTACGCTTCCGATTCCTTGTCCAAAATAAAATCCGATAGACTCCAATATTAAAACTTTCGGCACGGTACCCACAAAATTGTACCAAACAAACTTACCGAAAGGCGCTTTCACTGCTCCGGCCGCGAGCAAAAACGCTCCTCCTATAGCCTGAGTTTTGGCGAAAGCAAGTATTTTGAATTGATGTTCTAAAAAATACTGTTCCACTTTTTCCATTTTTTCCGGAGGCGCTCCTATATATTTTCCCCAACGTTCCAAAAAGCCGCGCCTTGCCCACCGGCCGACCGCGTAATGCAAAATATCTCCGAAAATATCGCCAGCAAGCAACACAAAAAAAACTATAACGGCGTTTAAATACCCCTGCCCGGCCAAAAATCCCGCGAGCACCCCCACAATCGGCCCCTCGGGCACGGAGATAAAAAAAATTATTCGATACCCGTATTGCAGTATCA
>MFHL01000030.1:698-1235 GCA_001778595.1 Candidatus Giovannonibacteria bacterium RIFCSPHIGHO2_02_FULL_44_11 | reverse complement strand
GATTATATACTTTATTGCGGTATTATAATAATATTATGAATTTAGAACAATCCGCGGAAACAATAGAGCCGCAAAAAGAATCGCAAGAAAAACCTAAGCTCCATACCCCGTATTATGAGGTTACGCTGAAAGAATTCGCGGAGGCTCACCCTGAAAAAGCGGAGGCTATGAAAACTGTACTGGACGAAATAGACAAACAGGGCATCAAAAATTTTGATGTTTTCCGCTCGGAAGCAATGCCCGGGGTCGCTTTCTCTCACACAAAACTGACCATAACTCCGGAGCTGATAAACAAACTTTCAAAAAATTCCAATGTTGCGGAGACTGAGCCGCAAGCAAAAGAAGACGATGTCGAAGGTAAAGAAGAAAAAACTGACGCCAAAAGACAGGATTACTTTCTCTTTACCGCGTTCGCTCCCCCGCCGGACGGACACGCTTTTACCGTGCAGGATGTGGCTATCGACAGATATATCCGCCTTCTGCCGCGTGTAGCGGGCGCATTAAAGCGCGGAGAAAAGCCGCCTGAAGTGAATGTTC
>MFHL01000030.1:0-675 GCA_001778595.1 Candidatus Giovannonibacteria bacterium RIFCSPHIGHO2_02_FULL_44_11 | reverse complement strand
GCCAAGCTTTATTCGGAATTCATCAATGGACAAGAACCCGAAAACGGCAAGGATGTGCATGTAGTTTTGCAGGGCGTTTCAAAAGGCGCGGTAGTCGCGGAAAAAACCTCCAAATATTTGTCCGAAAAACTTCAAAAAAATACACAGCGCCTGCTTGATAATCCGGCGGGAGAGCACGAGCAAAAAGAAATGTGGACAAAAGGAAAACAAGTTGTACAAGGCTTGGCAGCCGAAACTTTATGGCGCATGGTTGCCGACAGCAAGATGAAAGATCTTATGAAACTTGGCGGGCCATTCGCCGAGAAGCTCGCGGAAGAAAAAAATATTCCAAAAGACGGAAATGAACAGAAAAAATTGAAGCTGAAAGCGGCGCTGGCAGAAGGCTTAGCATTGTTTAAAGGCTCGCCATTGAATACGGAGAACACCCGTTCTTTTATTAGACGCGGAATCTACGACCCGTTAACATTCACTCCAAAAAGGCTTTTTGATATTTGGAGAAAGGGAGGAAAAGAAAAAGGATCCTTCCCGATGTTCCAAAAAGGGAGATCTCTTGAGGTACCGTTCAAATCTCTGGGACACTTCTTTTTTTACAACCGCTTTGACCGATGGAATAAGATCTTAGGCTATTCGGAGAACGCGGCAGAAAAAAAGAACGGCGCTTAAACGTAACCCGGG
>MFHL01000029.1:1525-5634 GCA_001778595.1 Candidatus Giovannonibacteria bacterium RIFCSPHIGHO2_02_FULL_44_11 | reverse complement strand
AAGATTGCGGCCATGATTAATGGTTGCGACAAATCTGCCGCCTGTGCCCCCAAGAACATAATCGCGTAATAAACTATATTTTTTCTGTTTTCGGAATAATGCCATAATTTTGAGGTCAGATAGATGATCGGATTTTCTTTTAGTTTCATACACGCACCTCCAGTGTGTTATTTTTTATTGTCAAACCTGCCTGCCTGCAGGGAACCAAAAACTCGGCGTATTGCGCCGAGTTCATTGCCGTATATTTTAAGTAAATATGACGGAAATCAACCCGAAGCAATAGTTAAATCGGTTATGCGGTTTCTATTAAGTTTTGGTATAAAAATCATGGTTTTCATCCTAGCATAATAACCAAATTTTTGTCAAGCTGGTATTTTTTTATACAACTATTATTATCAAGGCATATGGCAAAAGAAAAAAAAGAAGAAAAAAACAAACCTGTCCGCGCGGCTGCCGGAGCAACCAAGGACAGCAAGTGGCACGATGTTGATATAGCGGTGAGAGATTTGCAGGCGCGTTTTGGCGACGGGATTTTGATGAGAATGGGCGATATGCCGAAAGTTGATGTGGACGTTGTTCCGACAGGCTCTCTTTCGCTTGATATGGCTTTGGGGGTCGGCGGGATGCCGAGAGGCAGGATTATTGAAATATACGGACCGGAGTCCTCGGGGAAAACCACCCTTGCGTTGCATGTGGTCGCCGAAGCGCAGGCCAAAGGAGGGATTTGCGGTTTTGTTGACGCGGAACATGCATTGGATCCGGAATATGCCAAAAGAATAGGAGTCAAAGTGGCTGATCTTTTAATTTCACAGCCCGATACGGGAGAGCAGGCGCTTGAGATAATTGAATCGTTGGTGCGCTCGGGCAAAGTTGACGTGTTGGTTGTGGATTCCGTTGCCGCGCTCGTTCCAAAAGCTGAAATAGAAGGAGATATGGGCCAGCAGCACATGGGCTTGCAGGCGAGATTAATGTCGCAGGCTTTGAGAAAGCTTACCGCGATAGTCGCCAAATCAAACACAATAGTTATTTTTCTCAACCAGATAAGAATGAAGATAGGCATTATGTTCGGCAACCCGGAGACGACTCCCGGAGGCAACGCCCTTAAATTTTATTCATCCGTCCGCATAGACCTGCGCAAACTCGCGCAGATAAAAAAAGGCGAGGATATAATCGGCAACCGCGTGAAAGCAAAAATAGTAAAAAACAAAGTTGCCCCGCCGTTTAAAATAGCGGAATTTGATATTTTGTATAATGAAGGTATTTCTTACGAAGGCGACCTTTTGGGATTGGGCGAAAAATATGAAATTATCAAGAAATCCGGCGCGTCATATTCTTTCGGAGAAGTTGCGCTGGGCCGCGGCTACGACGCCTCCCGCCAATTTCTTAAAGACAACAAAAAGGTGATGAACGATCTGGTGAAGGCCATCAAAGACAAAGCAAAAGAGGCGGAAATTGTAAAATAAAACAAAGCCGTGTTCTAAAAAAATATAATGATTTTTTAAAAAAGCCGCTTGACAAGAGGCGAATTTTGCGCTACTTTTTTTGCAGGAAATATTGACAAAAAATTTACAGGAGCAGAAAAATATGGATATAGAGCGGTTCGTTTTATATGCAATAACGGCATCAATGATTCTTGGGGCAATCGACAAAGTTTTTTTGGGAAACAGGCTTGGTTTGGGTGAAAAGTTCGACGAAGGATTTAATAAAATGGGCGGTTTGGCCGCGGCAATGATCGGAATGATTTCATTAGCTCCCGTGCTTGGCAACTTGCTTGGTCCATTAATAAGTCCATTATCAAGAGTGCTAGGGACGGATCCTGCGATATTTGCCGGGATGTTTTTGGCAAATGATATGGGCGGTTATCCCCTTGCAATGAAGCTAGCCAACACCGAAATTATAGGGGCTTTCAGCGGCCTAATTATCGGTGCAATGATGGGTGCAACTATAGTGTTTTCGATCCCAGTGGGCCTAAATATGATTTCTAAAGAGGATCGCAGGCCGTTTGCGCTTGGTATTATGGTAGGTATAATTGCTATTCCTTTCGGGTCTTTTGCCGGAGGTTTGTTTGCGGGAATTCCGGGCATAATCGTTTGTAAAAATCTTCTGCCCGTGATGGCTATCGCCGTTATTATAAGTTTGGGCTTGTGGAAGATGCCAAAGTTAACTACTCGCGCTTTTATTGTTTTTTCCAAACTTATTACCGCAATAGCAATTTTTGGAGCTGTTGCGGCCGGAGCAGAAAAGATCACGGGTTTCATTGTCATTTACGGCATGACTCCGATAGAAGAGAGCTTTAAGATTGTTGGCTACATTACAATAATGCTTTTAGGCGCTTTTCCAATGATGCATCTCGTGTCTTTTATTTTAAAAAAACCATTAGAGGCGGTTGGAAACATGCTAAAAATAAATAGTACTGCGGTTGCTGGAATTATTGCGGCTCTTGCAAACAACGTAAACACTTTCAGCATATTTCATAAAATGGATTATCGCGGGAAAGTTGTGAGCGCGGCGTTTTGCGTGAGCGGCGCGTTTGTCTTCGGGGATCATCTTGGATTTACCGCGGCAAACGACCCCATGTTCATAACCCCGGTTATAGCAGGAAAATTAATAGGCGGCATTACCGGTATTTTTTTTGCACTCCAACTTACAAAGGCACGGCCGATCTCTTAGATCAGCTTTTTTTGGAAACAAAAAACTAGGATATTGCTCCTAGTTTTTTTCCCCAGGGAAAGACTATATGGTTCTCTGTTTTTCTCATCCAAATATCAGACATTGCTTTTGTCCATGGCTTATAGAAAATCGTAACAATTGTTGCTTTGCGTTCTTTGAGAGGCGCCAGCATTGAGCCGGTATCTGATACATCGTCAACGACCAAAGTATTTTTTGTTACTCCGCCCATTACTAACGGCAAGTTAAGTTCGTGTGAAAGTCTTACCGCAAGAACAAGCCCTCCTCTGGGTATGCCGTAAATACCGTCAAAACGGCGGTTAAGTTTTTTGATTTTAGCAACAAGCTTGGGAATGTCTTCTTCAAACTCTGCCCACGTGTAAGCTTGTTTTTTCATAGACTACTTAGCCTTTTTGTTTGCTATCTGGTAGTGTACGGCACTAAGCCCAAATATCGCGCGCGCTTGATGGCTTCGCTAAGTTTCCTCTGGTGGAGTGAGCAGACGCCTGTTTTGCGCTTTCTCGTCATCATGCCCTGCGGAGTCATGAATTTTTTGAGCATTTGCGAGTCCTTAAAGTCTACGACTTTAATATTGGCTGCGCAAAAATAACATTGTTTCGAAAGTATCATATATTAAAATGGTATATCTTCCGGTTTAATTTCGTCTTCGGGATATTCAACTGTCGCGAGCTCCTCCGCGGGCATTTCATGCTCTTTACTCCTGTTTCCTGCGCCTCCTGCGTTCGCGCCATAACTTCCGCCGGAGTTCCCTCCGCTCAAACGCGGACCCATCTGCATACTTTCGGCTACTATCTCCGTGCGATATTTTTTTTGGCCGTCCTGCCCTTCCCAAGACCGGTTTTGTATCCTGCCTTCTATCATCGTCATCGCGCCTTTCTGCAGATACTGCTTTGCTATTTCCGCAAGGCGTCCGAACATGACTATATTATGAAATTCGGTTTGTTTTTGCTGGTTTCCGTCTTTGCCTTTCCACATTCTGTTTGTTGCAAGGCCGAAATTCACGACCGGCTGGCCGGACGGGAGGGTTTTTAATTCGGGGTCGCGGGTTAAATTGCCTATTAAGAATACTTTGTTGAGATTCATGTTTTTAATTACTAACTGTTAATTATTAATTATTTCCCCAAAATTTCTTCTAATTTTTTATCTATCTCCGCTATGTCGGATGCCGGTTCCTGTGGCGAGGTTTCCTCCGTCTTGTAAAGTTTTGCAGGCCGTTCTGCCGGAAGTGTTAATGAAGGTTTCAGCGCCTGCGTTCTTATCGTTCTAGGAGGCTGGCGCTTGGTATGAACCAAGAGATGTCTCAAAACCTCTTTGCTTGTTTTTAGTTTGTTGTCCAGCTCGGCGATTTTTTCGGCGGAAAGCAAAAATCTGAAGTTTCCCAAATGAGCTTCCCGCATTTTTTTGATGGGGTAGGCAAGGCG
>MFHL01000029.1:0-1486 GCA_001778595.1 Candidatus Giovannonibacteria bacterium RIFCSPHIGHO2_02_FULL_44_11 | reverse complement strand
GGCACTTTGCACCAGATTTTTCAGAGTTTGTTGAAAATTCTGCGCCTCCTCTTCGGAATAAGCGGGGCTTACCAGATAGGCGACTTCGTATAATTGATGGTCTTTATCCATTGAAATGATATTAGCACAAGCTCTTTTTAGCTTCAAGAGGCCTGTTTACGGGTATTTTAGCTATATTTTGAACTCTATGACATCTCCATCTTGCACTACATATTCTTTACCCTCGCTTCGGAGTTGACCCAAGTCGCGGGCTTTGGACCATGAGCCTGATTCCAAAAGCTTCTTCCAAAAAATAATATCCGCGCGGATGAATTTGTCTTCAAAGTCGGTATGAATCGCGCGCCCCGCGCGCTTGGCGGTTGAGCCCATCGGTATTGTCCATGCCCGTGACTCATCCTCTCCCGTTGTAAAAAATGTCATTAAGTCCAAAAGTTCATAAGCGGCGCGGACGAGTTTTGGAAGTTGAGATTCAATTCCCAATTCTTTTCTTTCTTCATCCGACATTGCGGACACATCATTTTCCTGGCCGATGTCCAAAGTAATCGCGTTCGGCAAATTGGGAAGCGCCAGATTATTTTTACTGGAAGTATTAAAAACGTGGAGAGAAGGTTTAAATGAAAGCAGTTGGTATTGGTCGGCAATTTTTTGAATAGATGCGCCCTCCTCGAAGTCCGACTTCCCCGGGAAGTCGGACTTCTTCCCGGGCGCAGCGGATAAAATTTTTTCAACTAATTCTATATTTTTTAAAATTTCTATCGCTTCTTTTTTTCCGCTCCGCGCTTCTCCCGACGCCTTTCCCTTTGCTTTGGTAATGGTTTCCAAGTCCTTTAGAGCGAGTTCCGTTTTTATTGTTTCAAGGTCGGATAGGGGGTTCGGCTTGCCGGATACATGCACTATGTTCTCGTTCTCAAACGCACGGATAATATGGCAGACCGCATCCACCTCGCGGATATGGGTCAAAAATTTATTACCCAATCCTTCGCCTGACGCGGCGCCCTTTACGAGCCCCGCAATATCCACAAACTCAATTATTGCCGGCACAACTTTTTTTGATTTTGATAGTAATGCCAATTTATCCAATCGTTCATCGGGCACGCTAACAACACCGACATTCGGGTCAATGGTTGCAAAAGGATAGTTTGAGGTGTCCACCTGTTTTTTTGTGAGCGCCTGAAAAAGCGTGCTCTTCCCCACATTCGGCAGCCCGACTATGCCTATCTTTAAAGACATAGTGAAGTTTTAGCATAAAATTTTTCTCTATGCACATCGTTCTTTTTGCCCCCCCTAAATCCGAGGTAGAATATATAGATGAACAAAAAACACTTAGCTATTTTCTTTCTGGCCCTGTTTTTTGTATTAACTGTTATATTTTCTCCTCAAGCCCACGCCGCCGCACCAACATCAGGCTTAATCTCCCACTGGAAGTTTGATGGAAACACCAATGACTCTGCAGGAACAAACAACAGCACCCTTGTCGGAGGCCCCA
>MFHL01000028.1 GCA_001778595.1 Candidatus Giovannonibacteria bacterium RIFCSPHIGHO2_02_FULL_44_11 | reverse complement strand
ACCCTGATTTTTGCTATATTCGCAAAAGATTTCAGATACAATATGAGAACGCTTATTGCCCTTGCGGGACTGGTACTTTTTGTTGCGGTCGGAGTGCTTGCTTATGATTTTATATTTTTGACGGCTCTGGAAATGGAAAGGGTCAATATTTGTCAGGCGGAAAAAGCCGGAGATTTCGCGGGCATAGGATTTGCCGCGGCAAACGCATATTACCGCAATGACAATGATAAATTTGTTTTGGACTTGAACGAAGCCCAGGATAAATTTGAAGTATGCGTTGCAGGCGCCCATCAATCCAGAATCGTGTGGTGGTGGTAAATGTATTTTAAAAAATCAGACGAAGTTTTATAAAGGCCGGACAGGCCCTGCCCGAATGACTCGTTCAGGCGGGCTTTTTTTTATTGATTTTTTGGGCTACATTAAGATTATGTTTCGCGGAGAGATTAAGAGAGAAATAGAAAAAACCATACAAGAAGTTTTTCCCGCCCTAGGCGGGCCGGCCTTGGGCTGGAGTGTTGAGAGTCAAGAAAATCCGGAGCATGGGGACTACTCCAGTAATATCGCTTTGGTACTAGCAAAAAACGAAGGCAAAAATCCACGGGAAGTTGCGGAGGAATTGAAAAATGAGCTACTTAGACGTCCGACGTCTAAGTTGGATTTTATAGAAAAAATCGAAACCGCCGGCCCCGGATTCTTGAATTTTTTTATTGCAAAAAAAGCTCTAGTTCAGGCACTTGGAAACCCGGTTTCCAAGTTAGCAAAAAAACAAAAAATCAACATTGAATTTGTCTCGGCGAACCCAACCGGTCCGCTGACGATGGCGAATGGCCGTGGGGGGTTTTATGGCGACGCGCTCGCGAATATTCTGGAGGCGTCGGGCCACAAGGTTACCCGCGAATACTATATAAATGACGCGGGAAATCAGATAAAGCTTTTGGGGGAGAGCATACAGGCTGCGGAAGGGAATCCGCCGGCCGGCGGACCGGAGCGCGAGGCCATGCTTTATAAAGGTGAATATATCAAAAAATTAAAAGGCAAAACTGCTAAGCAGGCCGCAGCTTTTTTGCTTAAAGAAATAAAAAATTCTCTTAAAAAAGCGGACATTAAATTTGACGCCTGGTTCTCGGAAGAGAAAAATTTACATAAAAAAAATGAGCTGAAAAAAATTCTTTTGTTTTTAAACAAGAAAAAAGTCCTTCACGAAAAAGATGGCGCGTTGTGGCTTGACGAAGCAGTGGTAATTAAGTCCAACAAAGAGCAGACATATTTTTTGGCGGACCTTGCGTATCATTACGATAAATTCATAAAAAGAAAATTTGACACCGCGATAGATATTTGGGGCGCGGACCACCACGGGTATATAGAAAGGATGAAAAAGGGCATTGAAGCGATAGGCGTTTCTCCTGACCGACTTCAAATTATCATTATGCAGCTTGTCCGGCTGATAAGAGGAGGCAAGGAAGTGAAAATGTCCAAGCGTACTGGGGAATTTGTGACTTTGGACGAGCTCTTAAAAGAGGTCGGAGCGGATGCCGCGCGCTGGTTCTTTTTGGAAAGAAGCCCCAACACCCACATGGATTTTGATATGGATTTGGCAAAAGAAAGAAGCAAGAAAAACCCCGTGTATTATGTGCAGTACGCACATGCGAGGGCGTGCAGTATTTTACAGAAAGGAAAGCCTGGTAAAAAAGCCGATCTCGAACTTCTGAGTCAACCTGAAGAGCTTGCCCTTATCAAAAAAATTCTCCGGCTTCCGGAAATTATTGAAGACGCCGCGAATGACTATCAGGTGCACCGTCTTACGCGCTACGCTTACGAACTTGCGCAGGCCTTCACGAATTTTTATGAAAAGCATCAGGTTATTTATCCAGAGCAAAGTCGATGGATTGATAAAAAAAACAAAGAACTCACGGAAGCCCGCCTTGCTTTGGTCTCCGCGGCAAAAAAGATTTTGAAACAGACTCTCGGCCTGATGGGCATTTCCGCACCCGAGAAAATGTAGATATACAGAAAAAGATAATGTTGAATTATGTAAAATAAAAAAAAGCCCGCCTGAATGTAGTCGGGCAGGGCCTAGGCGGCCTCTTTTTGCTGTTTGAATCGGTTGGCGTTTGCTCCCATTTTATCTCCGCGCAGATCAATGCCTTGTTTACACGCATACATCTGAACCGCGTAATAGGTGCGGCCCAACGCAATCGCCAAGTCCCTTATGCGCATGTTTTTGCCGTTTTTTAACAGAAATATTTTTTCGTTCTGATTCCATTGTCGGTGAGATCTGGTTGCATGCGGGACGGTAGCTTCTGCATGGGCATTTTGCATATTTTTTCTGTGTTTTGCACGGATATCGGGATAGTTTACACGCGTTGAAACGGTATATGCGTAATTGAGAGAAAATCCGTTTATTTCGTGTATTTCTCTGGGTTTTTTGCCTTCCTTTAGCAACAATTCAATTTGTTCCCGCTTTGTCATGCAAATCCTCCTTTTGAGTTTTTCTACGCATAGTCTACATGTTTAAAGATTTTTGTCAATATTTTGTGGTTTTTTTAGGTATTTCCGCTCCCGAAAAAATGTGATAATCTGATTTCAGATTTCGGAGGTTTTTATGGTAATGCGCGGAGGATGCGACAGGATGCTGAAGTTTTGTAATTGTTCTTGTCATAAACCCGGTAATACAAAGACTCATGTTGTTGCGTGTTGTGAAGGCCAATGCCTTTTCTGCAAGATGTTTATTAAATCTGACCTCCAGAATCATATGGAAAATTGCGGGCCGAAATGCGGCTCCGACGTTAAAAGACTAATAGGCAAATATTTAAAGCGGCCCACGTAGGTTGCTTTTTTTGTATTAAACGTGCTATTTTTTTTTAAGATTACGGTGCGTTAATGGCGGAGTTTGAAAATTTCGGATGGAATGTTTTAACCTTAGGATTCATGGGGACGATTGTGTTTACTGTTTTTGAAGCGTGGGGTCTTTACCGGCAGAAGAAAAAAATATGGAGTGAAGAATCCGGCAAGTCCGTTTCGGTAATAATGGTTGCCTATACCGCCGCGCTTTTTACGGTCATGTTCATTTACGGTATTTCGGTAAAAAAAATTGCCATTGTTTTCAACGGAGGATTGCTTGCCCTTATGTGCGTGCCGATTTTGCGAGGGTTGTGGAAATTCAAAGGCTTCAGTAAATTGGAAAAACGCATGAGCGTTGTTTTGGCCGCCGCGGTTGCCGTAATGCCGTTCGTGCCTTTTAAAGACTGGTTTTTTCTGACGCTTACATTCGGAAATGTTTTTTCTTTGCTTGCCCAGCCTTATGAAATTTGGAAAAACAAGGATGCGGGAGCCGTGGAGATAAGGCTTTGGCTTGTTTTTCTGACAAGCACATTTTTCTGGGTGCTCTATGCGTTTTCCGTTAATGACTGGGTCATGAAGATTATCTCTCCTGCTTACGGCGTCATAAATGTGCTCGTGATAGTTCTCTGGCTGAAATACCGCCGTTGAGCCGTTCCAAAATAGCGGCCTGCCTACCGAAAGGCAGGTTTTTTTGTTATACTTTTTTTATGTTTGATGAGAAGGAAATACTCTGGTTTTGGGAGAAAAATAAGATTTTTGAGAAATCTGTGAACCAAAGGAAGCCCCTCGATAAAACTCGGGGCGAAAAACACAAAAGTAAGACTTTTGTGTTTTTCGAGGGACCGCCCGGCGCCAACGGCAAGCCGCACATTGGGCATTTTGAAACGCGCGTTTTCAAAGATATTGTTTTAAGATACAAAACCATGCGTGGGTTTTATGTTCCGCGCAGTGCGGGCTGGGATACTCACGGCCTTCCTATTGAGGTTGAGGTTGAAAAAACTCTCGGTCTTAAAAACAAAAAAGAAATTGAAACGTACGGCGTAGCCCTGTTCAATAAAAAATGCCGGGAACTTGTCTGGCAATACAAAGACGCATGGGAACGCATGACCGGGCGCATGGGTTTTTGGATAGATATGAAGCACCCGTACATTACGTACGAAAATACTTACATAGAATCTTTGTGGGCGGTTATCAAAGAATTTGCAAAAAAAGGTTTGCTTTATGAGGATTTCAAAGTGCTGCCTTGGTGCGTGCGCTGCGGTACGGCGCTCTCTTCACACGAGCTTGCGCAGGGCTATGAAAAAGTAAAAGAAAATTCGGTATACGTAAAATTTCAGACCAAAAACGTAAAAATATTTTATCTTGTCTGGACGACCACTCCATGGACGCTTCCGGGCAACGTTGCTTTGGCCGTAAATCCGCAGATAAATTATTGTTTCGCCAAAAACAACCTTTCGGAAGAAGTTTTCATATTGGCCGAGTCCCGCCTCTGCGTTTTGGGCGATGGGTACAGCGTAATAAAAAAAGTCAAAGGCAAAGAACTAATAGGCGAAGAGTATGATGCTTTGTACGCGAACAAAGCCCCTTATAAAATTGTCGCGGGCGATTTTGTTTCCGCCGAAGACGGCACGGGAATAGTGCATATTGCGCCCGCTTTCGGGGACGACGACTTTCAGATTGGGAAAAAATACAACTTGCCGGTTCTTTTGACGGTGGACGAGCGCGGAATAATGCAGACACCGGAATGGACCTGGAACGGGGCGTTTTTTTCCGCCCTAGGCGGATCCGCCTCCGGCGGAAAAAAAGCGAACGAATTAATTATCGAAGACTTAAACGCCAGGAACCTCCTTTTCAAAGAAGAGCCCTACGAACACGACTATCCTTTTTGTTGGAGGTGCAAGACGCCTTTGATGTATTTTGCGAGAAAATCGTGGTGGGTGGATGTTAATAAGGTCAGGAAAGAGCTTTTGGAAAACAACAAAACCGTCAACTGGCACCCCGAACATATAAAAGAAGGAAGGTTTGGTGAGTGGCTGAAAGAAAAAAAGAACTGGGCGTTTTCAAGAGAGCGCTATTGGGGTACGCCTTTGCCGGTGTGGCGGTGCGGGAGGTGCGAAAAATGGGAAGCAATCGGTTCGCAGAACGAGATGCAAAAATGGGCAATGCCTCCCAAAAACAAATATATAATGATGCGCCACGGCGAAGCGGAAACAAACGTGAAAAACATTTCAAATTGCACATTGGAGAAAAATATTTATCCGTTAACGCCAAAAGGACGGCGCGAAGCGGAGCGCGCGGCGGGAGAAATGAAGAAAAAAAAGATAAAGCCCGACATGATAGTTGCCTCGCCGTTTTTGCGCACCAAAGAAACCGCCGAAAAAATAGCGGAGGTTTTGGGAATTGATAAAAAAAATATCAAATTTGATGTCCGTTTGGGAGAGATAAATACGGGAATTTTTGCGGAAGGAAAACGCGCCAAATATAGTACGTTTTACAAAAGCCAAATTGAGAAATTTGAAAAAGCTCCGCCAAACGGAGAAAATTTGAACGACCTGAAAAAAAGGACTTTCGCGGTTATTGAAGAAATAGAATCGCAATATCAAAATAAGACGGTTTTGATAGTGAGCCACGAATATTCATTGTGGATGCTCTGGTCCGCCGCGGAGGGCAAAAGTTATGAAGAGTCGGTTGCGGCCAATGACGGCAGACGCGATTTTATTGTGACGGGCGGATGGGCCAATCTGGAAATACCGCCGTTGCCGAGAGGAGAGAATTTT
>MFHL01000027.1 GCA_001778595.1 Candidatus Giovannonibacteria bacterium RIFCSPHIGHO2_02_FULL_44_11 | reverse complement strand
ATGGATCTACGGCGCTGTTGCAATCTCCTCCTCCTGTGCCCCACGCAACAAAAATCGTATCATCCGGAAATATTTTTGTGGCCAAGACGCAACCCGGACTATTTACATTACTGCTGGATCCTTTTATCAAATCGTAGAACTTAAATTTCAAGTTTGTATCCATTCGCAGGTATGCAACCGAGCCTGACCCCTGTCCAATCATATGCAGCGTTCCAGTGGAATCAAAACCTCCGCCCCCCAAAGGATGCAAATTAATTGTGGCGTTCGTGTTTGCGTCTTTCATCACTTGTATCGGTCCCCACGAAGTTACGTCATTGGGATTGTTGCTGATGGCATAACGAATGCAATACGGAGTTGAGATCACACACGGTTCAGGATCAACCGTGGTATCCGCCTCGAAAAATTGGATCAGCCTGCCGCGGAACGCAATGTTTGGATAATTATCTGGGAAGCGATATATCTGTGACGTCAAAGCATGCGGAAAGCCGCATTTAATCTTGCCTGCTACCCCTGAATTCCAAGCTCCCGTTGCAGTGTCATAAGACATAACAACGGCGTCGGTAAGAGTGGTACCGGGAGAGCACGTTGACTGGTAGCTAAAATAGTATTTCCCGCCCCCATATACCGGCCCGTCGCTCCAAACCTCATAAACTTCTCTAAAAGTACCCGTGGGTCCATTGATAGGCGGGGCGTTTACTTTTTGAACAGCGAGATTTTGGAAAAATGATCCAGAGACAGGAATTGGGGTTGGGGTGGGTGTCGGGGTTGGCGTCGTGGTGGGAGTTGGAGTAGGGGTGGCTATTGGTGTTGGCGTAGGCGTGGGGATGGGAGTAGGAGTTGGAGTAGGGGTAGGGGTTGGTGTTGGTGTTGGGACTGTGCCTGCGTCGTTATAGATATCCGTAATCTCTTGTGCCGAGAGAGCGCGATTGTAAATGCGGACTTCGTCAATTATGCCGTCATATCCGTATGATCCATTCGCATATGCGCCTATATGTACTTCATTCCAGGTGAAATTTCCTGTTTGCGCCACTGTCTTTGTGCCTGAATAGGCCCCGTTTTTATAAAAATCTATCTGCCCCGTTGATTCATTATGCACAACGGCAACATGTGTCCACTCATTTATACCGACCGTAAATGTTGAGTAATTAGTAGAACAGCCAGCATTATTGCAATACTGAAGGGCGATTGTTTCATTAGCAGATTTGTAAATCCAAATTCTTTTTCCGGCATCCTGGATATAGAGTGTTGATAAGGTTTTTATAATTCCCGCTGTATCATTTTTGATCCAGTATGAAAATGTTTTTGTGGCTCCGAATATTGATACAGCGGTATTTATTACGCGGTCACCTCCGTCGAAATCCAAGGCTCCGTCTACTTTCCCGGAAACTGTCCATGTTGGATCGGAAGTTTCGGAAGCAGTGGTAGCGCCAAGCGTGACGCCAAAACCGCTTCCGGATAAATCAGTGGCGTTTTGTCCTGTCCCCTCATCAAACTTCCAATAGCCGACAAGTCCCGTGGTGGGAGCGGCGGCTTGGGCTTGAGGAGAAAAAATAACAGTTAATACAAAAAACAGGGGCAGAAAGAAAATAGCTAAGTGTTTTTTGTTCATCTATATATTCTACCTCGGATTTAGGGGGGGGCAAAAAGAACAATGGGGATAGATTAAATAAAAATCTATCTGTATCTTATTCCATGCTAAATTTTATCAGTTCTTTTTCAATAATTGCGTCTTTAACATGACATCCTTTCATGAATATAACTTTTTCCGAATAATCTATATCTTTGAAATATGCGAGCTGTGCGCGGAAATTTTTCTCATTAAATTCATTACCGAATATTCTTTTGGTTTTTTTAATAATTTGATTGAGCGTTAAATAATTTTTCATAATAAAAAAAAGATCCACGTAAT
The DNA here is from genome assembly GCA_001778595.1 of Candidatus Giovannonibacteria bacterium RIFCSPHIGHO2_02_FULL_44_11. Lineage (GTDB taxonomy): Bacteria > Patescibacteriota > Minisyncoccia > UBA11713 > 2-01-FULL-45-33 > 2-01-FULL-45-33. The sequence continues at coordinate 5,198 of MFHL01000027.1, read as the reverse complement.
CTTTCCATTTTGCTCTTCGCCCCAGCGCGAATGCCTTCATGGCGGCCAGTGTCTGCAAATCAGGCATTCGGATTGCTCTACTTATACGTTTAGAATATTTAATGGGATATGGATAATAAAGAAATGTTAAATTGACTCCATTTATTACAGTAGTATATTGGCCGCGTTCGTCTCTCAACACTTTGCTAATTTTTTTTAGCCGGACAATGGAGTTTCTGACCGCGGCGTTATCAAAACTTTTATCGGTAAAAAGATCAAAATCAATTGACCGCCTGTGGCCGATATGAAGCGCGATGGCTGTTCCGCCCACCAATCCGAATTTTTTAGAAAAACGCCTGATAAGCGGCAGAAGCGCAATCTGATTCTTCGTCAATATTTCTTTGTGCATCTATATGTATTTTCGAAAATATAATTTAAAATAGTTTTCAATCTTTGGGTCGTAATTTCGCCGAGTACGCCTTACTTGTTTGTAAAAAATTTTGGCGGTTTTTTTTGAACCGAGAGCAGAGGTAAGTTTTTTAACATCGCTAAAATCTCCATAGTTAAGCACACTTTCGACAATTGCTTCATTCGAAAGATGTTTTAAATCCTTAGTATACCAATTTAAATATGGGTGCTTTTTGATAAAACTTCGGATGGTCATGCGTATATTATAGCATACTCGTATGGGCCTGTATATAATGAAGGCTCAATAAGTCTTTAACCAGTTCCCGTTCATTATTGAAAAATCCAGGCTGTTTACAATTCCGTCTTTGTTGAGGTCGGAGGTCGCATTATTGGTAAGCCAGGCTCCGTTCATTATTGAGAAGTCTATTGAGTTGATTACGCGGTCTCCGTTGAGGTCGCCTGCTAATGGAGTTGGGGTGGGAGTTGGTGTCGGGGTTGGTGTGGGCGAAACCACTCCCCCGTATTCATACGCTCCGATGTCAAATGGCAAGATTCTATTCGCGCCCGAATAATCTGTTGTAAAAATTGAAGAGAGGTCAGCTCCGGCATTGATCGCTGGAGAGGTTGATTGGAGATGGAAGTCATTTGCGGCGGCGTTTATGAATTTTGGATCTGATGCAACCGAGCAGCCGGATATAAGCTGGTCGCAGAGATTATTTGAAAACGTCATGAGAGTATTGGTCGTATCAATGCCGCCACCGGGCATATCGCAAGGCGTTCCGTGCGCGGCGCATAGTTTCCAGAAAATATTGTTCTTTATAATGTAGCCGGTTCCCTCTCCCGGATCGCCGCCGCCCATAGCTGCGGCCTCGGTGTCATAAACTGTGTTGTTTGCGACAATGATATTATTTCCGTTAACCCCAAAAGCGCTCCCGCTGCCCAAATTGGGAGCGTTCAAATGATAAACAATATTGTCATAGATCTTGGCGTTATCAGCCTGCCAAACCAGAAATCCTATCGCATTTTGGCTCTCGCCATTTCTGATAGCAACCGTTGGCCCGGTATCATGGCACACGTTTCTGCGAACAGTGAGATTATTCGAGCGCGCGCTGCTTCCGGTGTAATAATGCACGCAACCTCCTTCTATCCGGGTAAATTCGTTTTCTTCTATGAGATTATTTACACCGGAGCCGCCATAAATAGCGTGGTGCGTCCAGGCGTGTCCGATGTCGTGAAAATAATTACCACGAACCACTGCGTTATCTCCAAGAATTCCGAAGACATAGCAGTTCTTAATTTCGTTATTTAGAATCTGGGTGGATAGCCCCCCGCCAGTTATGCAACCCTGCAAGCCGCTGCGATTTTCACCGTCTATCTTGAAACCGCTTATCGTCTGGTAAGCCTGCGGCGAGATAACTGCGTCGTGACCGATGCCGAGAGTAACTTGCAATGTAACGTCATCACCCGGATAAGCGGTAAGCACCGTTTGTGCGGAAACCGTGCCGGCCGGAGGAAAATTACCAACGCGCCAAATTCCAGCCTTGACCACTAGCGTGTCTCCGGCAAACATGCAAGAGATAGCCGCATTCCATGTAAGCTTGGGCGTATTTATATTTTTTGCCTGCGCGCAAGAATTAGAATCACTTCCGGTTGTTGCGACATAATAAGTATTTCCTGAAGTGGGAGTAACAGTATATTTAGTCAAATAATCTTCAACAGACCAGCCGTCAACTCCGGAATCATAGTTTATATTCCACCAGTTGAATCCTCCGGAGTTTGTAGGTCCTCCGATGACTGTTCCCAAAGCTCCGGTTGATTGTGTTCCAAGGATTATTCCTGTGGTTGAAGGGGTTGAGCGAACGTTAAGATTTCCTCCCGCGGTGACCTGAACACGGTCGTTGAGTAAGAATTTGGTTGAGGTTATTGGTGTTGGAGTAGGTGTTGGCGTGGGAGTTGGTGTTGGAGAAATTACTCCCCCGTATTCATACGCTCCGATGTCGTAGGCGGAACCGACGGGGCGGATGACGCCATCAAAATCTTTGTCAAACGGATAGAACCCACCGAGACTTGCTCCGGCGTTGATGGCTGGGGAAATTGATTGAAGATGAAAATCAAGCCCTGGGATATTAACTAATTGTGGGTCTGATGTAAGCGCGCAATTAACTGTAGTCCCGCTTGAGTAACAAAGGTTATTGGCATAAATGATATTACTAGCGCTCGGGTCTACACTAATTGCATCTGGACCATAACCATTATTGGCGTAAATACCGTAAATGATATTATTTTTAACCGAAAGGCCTGAACCGCCGGCGATTTGGACTCCATATCGGCCAACATTTACGATAGTATTTCCATAAATCTCCGTGTTTATAGCTCCAAAGCCCGTAGAAATTCCTCCCCCATCATTATTGTAAATCAGATTGCCATAAACTTGATTCCCATCGCCCCTCGCAATAAGAATGCCCAAGCCGGGATACGTACCAGGATTAGCAGGCCAGGCGCGGATATTATAAATTTTGTTGAACCGAACGATGTTATGGCTCGGACCGCACGGCATAGGACTGCACTGTAAATACATGTGAATCCCATATCCATGCGTCACGTCGTATATCGTATTATGTTCAAAAAGAGAATACGAACCCGCAAAGTAAGTACCGTAATAACACCGATGGATATTCAAATTAATAAATTCGTTATGATTTCCGCCACCAAAACACATCCCCCTGCCGCTGGTAGGAAAGGTGCCGTCGTCAGACCATCCGATATTGGTCACATCCGGCATATTCGAGTAACGAGTATAATCAGTGTTGACAGCGAGAGGCGTTCCCCCTTCAGGATTAGAATTTGGCGAAACGACACTAAACCCATCAAAAATCCAGTACACGGGACCGGGATCAGTGGCAATTTGCGGAATCGTGACACTCTCACAGGTGTTCACTCCGCAATTTCCAGGATATGCAGCGACTGTATACGCATTATTCCAATCCGTTCCGGACGGAAACGTCGGTTCACCCTGACTGACGTTGCCGATTCTCTGATAGCTTGTACCCGCTCTGATGAGCACCGTATCGCCCGGCGTTTGCATACACGCGATCGCAGAATTTGGCTGACGCTTCGGCGTATTTATATTTGTCGCTTGCGCGCAAGTATTTGAATCTGAACCGGTTGTTGCAACATAATAAGTATTTCCTGAAGTTGAGATTGGCGTGGGGGTTGGAGTCGGCGTAGGTGTTGATGTCGGAGTCGGTGTGGGAGTGGGCAAGCTTACAATCATATCTCCCGCCAGTTCGTTGATATAATTTTCTACATTTGTATAACCATTTGATGCAACTAAAATACCGTCCACTGCATTATTTGAATTTAATCCATTTGCTACTTCCCACGTATTAGGCATTCCATCTTGATCTGAATCGGTCGGCGCAGGCCCACCAGTTAAAATTGGATATGGTCCACCGAAAGTTGGAGATTTAAGCCTCGCGCATGAAAATGGATTACCGATACAGCCGCTTAAATTAGTTCCATTCAATGCGTCATTAATTACTAATGAATCGGCGCTATCGCGGAAAGGTTTGTTCGCCCCGACGTTCGCAAGCACTGTGGATTTTACTTGGGACGTTGAAAGCAATGGAACCGCGGGGGCGCTGAAAGGAGTTGCCACACGGTAGGTCGCTTCAGGGCTAAGAGACGAATAATTATTCCAGTCGTTCGTGCATCCGGCTGGGCAATTGGGACCCCAATTTCCAGAAGTATATATCTTTGATCCGCCGCGGTCAGATGTTGGGTTTTCTACATACAAGTAGTGCTGACCAGTAGGACCTCCTCCATCATAAAAATTGTTTACCACATTTGCTTTGGCGCTATGGTTCAAAACTTCCTGCCCAAGCTCGGTGGCGTTGTAATTTCCGCCCCAATTATAAATATAATTATTCACGAAATCACAGACGCCGCAGCGCTGAAGAAGGGGACTGCGCACGCCGTTAGAAATATATGCATTGCGCCAGATGGTAATTCGTTCCTCGTTTGCCCAATCACCGCCGGGACCTCCGATATGGCTTCCTTTGAACCCCTTATAGTTGGGATTGCCGGTGTCGGCGCCCTCCGCAATCAGATTGTATTGAAGCGTAACGTTGTCAAAATTTGCGTAAACATCTAATTGGGTATCGGTGTTCCACATTACCGAGCTATGATCAATAATTATATTTTTATTTGGACCATCGTAGCCGTAAATTAAAATCCCCGTGCCAACATCCTGGTCGCCCGGTCCCCCGAGGCGGCAGCGAAGATACCTGATGATTATGTCGTGTGTTCCTCCGTTGCTCGAAAAGCAACCTGTTGCAACATTCGCCGGGCCCTTAAGCTGGACTCCTCCCGGTGAAGTTTGTCCCGCGACGGTCAGATAGCTCTGAGCTTCGCCTCTTATCAATATCGGTGAATTAAGATTTATTGTCCCCGAAACGTCAAAAACGACAATCCTTGGTCCGGACTGTGTTACTGCATCTCTAAAACTTCCCACACCGGAATCATTGAGATTTGTTACATGTATCACTCTCCCGCCGCGACCACCGACAGCATTTGCTCCAAATCCTTCAGCAGTTGGGAAAGCCCTTACCACGCTCATGGGTGTCGGGGTCGTGGTGGGCAAAGAGGTTGGAGTAGGAGTTGGAGTGGGGGTGGGTGTAGACGTAGGTGTCGGTGTTGGCGTAGGATTTGTAACGCATTGGTAGACCATGCAACCATTTACTACGGTGGATGAAACAGTGGTGCCGGCTGCGCATGTCGGCACAGGAGTGGGTGCGCATACTGCCCCGTTT
>MFHL01000026.1:10454-11096 GCA_001778595.1 Candidatus Giovannonibacteria bacterium RIFCSPHIGHO2_02_FULL_44_11 | reverse complement strand
CGCATGAACATCATATCCATATTTGCTTTTTCGAATAATTATTGAGTACTTCATATATACCTATAATAACATTCCCGCCAAAAAAATCAACACATACAAATAATTTTCAATTCGGTCCTATAGCCTTAAGAAAAACGGGGTCGGTTTCCACAAGGCCGGGTTTTTGGACCATAAGCTGTTTGACTATCTGAAGGGCCCGCTTGCGGTTGCCGGTCAAAAAATAAAGCTTTGCCAGATTATACGCGGAGGCCAGATCTTCAGGCTCTTTATTTACTACGTCTTCCATAAAACGCAGTGCCTTGGCCCATTCTTCCGTGCCAATATAATATGTAGCCGCTCTGCGGGCAGAGTTTAAACCCCCGCCGTTCTCGCTATATAAAACATACCCTTTCTCCGCCCACTCCGCCGCCTTCGCCGAATTTCCGGCAAGAACATAGAGATTGGCAATAATAAAACGGGGCTCTGCGTCTTTTGAAGCGTCCTCGGCATATATAGAAAGCACAGCAACCGCTTCTTCATAATTATTGTTGCGGATAGAAATATTTGCGAGCAAATAATACGGCTGGATACGTTTCGGGGAAAGCTCTATGGCGCGCAGAAGCGCGTTTTTAAGCAAAGCTTCGTCTCTCACCGCTTCCGGCG
>MFHL01000026.1:10120-10290 GCA_001778595.1 Candidatus Giovannonibacteria bacterium RIFCSPHIGHO2_02_FULL_44_11 | reverse complement strand
TATCCGTATTCAAGGTTAGCGTATGTCCCGAGAGAAAGCCCATACTCCATTAAAGCAACCGCCGACTTGGCGTCTGAAATATGGCTAAGATAACCTTTTGCAAGTAAAGCGTTGGCACGGAACGGATTGATAGATACCGGAATAATCATATAAAGAATTGCGATGCCGAG
>MFHL01000026.1:8011-10106 GCA_001778595.1 Candidatus Giovannonibacteria bacterium RIFCSPHIGHO2_02_FULL_44_11 | reverse complement strand
TCCGCGAGTTCGGGAAAGAAACCGCGGAGGAAGGCTCCGCTTTGCCTGAAACCGCGAGAGCCGCCGCGAAAAACACAAATAAAAGCCAGAGTGACATCGCCGTATCAAAAACAAAAAAGTTATGCACCGCGTAAACAACCGCGGCAGCGGCAAAATATATTCCAAGCTTCTCCCCCGCGCGCCAAAGCTTCCAACCGATAAATCCGAGAAAGAATATCAGCGCCGCGTAAAGCAGAAGCCCCGCTATTCCATACTGCAAAAAATAGTCCAAAAACGAGTTGTGTGAGCGGTCAAACCATTCTTCGGCAACCGCCCCCGGCACATAAACGCGATTAAAAAGAAACTCAATATGCTCGGCTCCATATCCGATAAGCGGGCTTTTTAACCCCTCACCCAGTAAATTTTTCCAGACAAACAAACGGTTAGAAACGCTCGGGTCCTCTAGCGAAATAGAAGCAAGCCTGCTTACGGGTTCAAATGGAATTTTGGCGATTTGCGCTCTAAAAAAGAAAAATACAACTGCTAAAAATACGGCCAGAGCAAGCGTCCGCCTTGCAATACCTCTCCAACGCCCTGCGCCGCCCTTAGCAAGATATATCAGCGCGATAATACCTACAATAATCAGGGCAAGCACCGCGCCTCTGGTCGCGGTCAAAAAGATGACAAAACCCTGCAAAATAGCACCTCCATAGGCCGCACGGCGCCATAATTTTTCGCGCTTGGAAACCGGGTTTCCAAGTTGGGATGCGTAGGCTAAGGCCGAAAACAACGTCATTCCCAAGTAACCGGCAAGAAAAGCCGCGTTGCCGAATGTCCCTCCGAACCTTCCGCGCGGTTCTTCTATTAAAGGAATATCAATTCCGGTTCCGGCCTGTATCCATTGCAAAAACGCGTAGGAAGCCGCGAGAGTCCCAATCAATGCCGTTATTTTAAATAAATTTACCAAAAACTTTTTATCCGCGTAAAGCAAAATTAAATAGAAAAACAAAATAATGACCGCGAGCATCAAAAGCCCGTCTCCGCGCTCAAATGTGGACCAAAAACTGCGATAAAAATCTTTGCCAAGCGCCGAGGTAAGAAAAGCGACTGCAAGTAAAGCCGCCGGAATCCACGAAATCTTTGAGCGAATGCGCTCCCAATAAATCCCGTTAGAAATTCCCGCGTGGTACGCGGTATTATTTCTAACGGGATAAAAACGCTCCCCTGAAAAAACAAGAAAGATAAAAATAGCACACGCGATAAGACTGAAGGCGCGGAGCAGTAATGTTTTGGGCGCGACATACGGATAAAGAATCCCGTCAACATAAATAACCGGCAAAACAGCCGGCAAAAACAAAAACCACCTGAATATTTTAGAGAGGCCTTTCATACGCGGGTATCGGCTGAGCGGCATACGCGCGGTCAAAAGCCGCGCGGGCCGTATTATACGCACCCAAATTCTCCATTAAAACGCCCATATTGTGCCAGGCGAGGCCGGTATGTTCGGAATCTATTGTTAATGCGAGCAATAAATACTCATATGTTTTAGCGCCATCGCCCAAAAGTTCGTATTGATTGGCAATGGTTACATACAGCTCGTAATCGGTAAATTCTCCTTTTCCCAGCAAATCCTCAAACCGCTTTATTTTGCCGAGAATTTTTGCTTCAAGCTCTCCGCCGTCTTTATACGGACCGTTCCAGCTCCACGACACTATTTTGTCGGACGGAAGAACCGGAAAAGAAAAAACAGAAGAAATTACCGGCGACGGTTTTATGTTTATATCGGCGGGCGCGCTTTCTTTAAGCGTGCTTTCATCTTTATTATAGACATCAACAGTCGGGGTATCATTGGTATCCACAGGCGCCTTTTTTATAACCATCAACCCAAGAGCCCCGATTGCGGCTATCCCCGCGATAACGAAAATATAATAGTTTTTCCACATATAAAAAGAGTATAACGCAAAACCCCCTCCTTGAGGAGGGGGTTTTGTTGCTCGGGCCAAATTCCCGTGCCGGAGGCGATTAGAGATTGCCTACCTTGCTTCCTACCGTAAGAGGCAGGGTCTTTACAAGATAGTCGTTTGTCCAATCGGATGTTGCTTCGCTGTGAACTGTG
>MFHL01000026.1:2368-7994 GCA_001778595.1 Candidatus Giovannonibacteria bacterium RIFCSPHIGHO2_02_FULL_44_11 | reverse complement strand
GTAGATACGGCAGTCGTCGGGTTCGCAAGACTTATGTCGAGGTTATCTCCGTCGGTGTCAAAAGCGACGGTTCCTCTCAACTCATAGGTCTTTGAAGAGCCTGCACCGACTTGTTCTTCGGTGGTTGCTTCAAATACCAGGTTTCCTGAGGTGAGAGCTGCATTAAATGCTTCGAGTCCGCCAACAACACCAGTGGCTGTTGATGTCGCGAAGTTACCGGGAACAACAACTCCACCTTGGTAGAGCTTGACTGTGCTAGTCGCACCGATTGTAACACCGGCGCTCTTGTTCACTGTAAAGCTCATATATTTCCAACCAACAGCACCTGCCGAGTCAGCGGCAACTGCTACTCTGGCAAGAACTTTATCGGTTCCGGCTGTAAGAGCAGAGCTGTCAAGAGCAACCTGTGAAAGTGTAGGAACAGATTTCCTGACAATTTTCACACCTTTGCCGGCGGTTGCATCGGAACTGTAGTCGGTAGTGTTGCCTGTAAGACCTGTGTCCTCATTATCGGCAGTGTCCTTCGCGCTGTAGCCTTCATTGCCGTCAAGAGCTACCGTAATGGACCTTCCTGTTGAGGCTCCATCAGCGATAGTCGTGAGATTTACATATACATCAAGTTTTGCAGTTGTATTCTTCGCAATCGGGAATGTAAGGCCTGTGAAGGTAGCTGTCGCGTGTGTTTGCGCTCCTGAAGAAAGAGCCAGCACCTGCGAAGCTTCCCCTCCTGTCCACTTCAGTTTTACCAAAGAAACAGAAGTTGCTCCATTCATCGGAATTTTAACTTTCAATTTGCTAACCACAAAGTCTGAATACTGCGCGGTAAAGTCAAAGGAGCCTACCAATACATCTGACTGGCCTGCGATTACGTTTGAGGAGTTTGGATTGTTTGAACCAACCGCTCCTGTAAGTACCGCTGTGCCAAGCGTAATGGTCTGCAAGTCTTTATCAGAGCCAACAGTAGCAGTTTGCCCTGTTACAGCACCGGTACCTCCGGTTGTTGAGTCAATCGTGGCAACCATTGTGCCAATATTCGCACCGGATTTGACATTTCCATAAACATCAATCGTGATTGTTTCTGATTTCGCAAGAGCCAAGTTAACCGAGAAGGTGTTGTCAGTTGAAGGAGACGGCTTTGTTGAGCCAATCTGCGCTCCGCCGACATTATTTTTCAGCACAAGGTCGGTGATAGAGGCCGCGTTTGCCGTCGTAAGATTAACAACAATCGTGTTTACATTGATTCCTTCTGTGGAACCGGCCGAAAGGGTAAATGACCCAAGTCTGGCGTTGTTGGTTCCTGAAATCAAAGTCTGGTCGCCGTAGCCTGAAAATTTATTGACTGTTACAGATGAGGCCGAGATGCTTCTGGACAAGCCTTCAACCTCCGTAATTGCGGAAGTGATGGCGGTTCCTGAATTCATGCGCTCGGTGTCCGCGGTTGCAACTGATATACCAACATCAGTTGTGGTGCCATTGACATAGTCAACACCCGCGGTGGTTTTTGCGTCACCATAGATATCAACTTTCATTATCTTGCCTGCCTTCGCAATGAAGGAAGAGCCGAAAGTAAATTCTGTGCCTGCGGCGGCAACATCAGCTGTGGAGCCGATTTGCACTCCATCCAAGAATACTTTGCCGTTGTCCATACCTGCAGGGCCTGTAGTGCCGTCTACATCAACATCTACAGTAACTGCTTCAATTTTGATATCCTCGCCTGCGGCACGGAATTCAAATGTCCCCCAGAGAACGTTAGTAGAAGACACTGCTACGCTTCCTCCCGGAGAACCCGCTGCGCGTACAACCGAGAGCGTACCGGCTGCAACTGTGTTAGCTGCGGCGGCGGCAACTGCGGTAAAGGCAGCGGCGTCATTTGTAGAAAGAATAGGCTGACCGAGTTCAACATCAACCAAGCGCACATCTGCAGCACGGCGGATTTGAATGTCATAGGTAAAGCTTGAGCCTCCTACAACGTCGCCCATCACCTTAATGAGACGAGTGCCCGTTTCAAGACGGACAGGAGCACTGGAGAGGTCAAAGGTCGCGCGTTTGTTGACAAATTGCGCAACCGTCGGGCCTACCTGTACGCCTCCTACATAAAGTTTCAAGTTTGTAATGTCACCGTCATCTGTCGTACCGCGGTTTTCAAAAGCGACAGTCTCAAGATTAACCGCGTGTGTTGAAACAACTGCTGAAGCCTCAAAGACACGGATATCCGAGCCCGGGTTTTCGGTAGCGGCTGACGGACCGGTGTAGTTAAAGTCTACCGTGCCGATTGCAGCGGAAGAGATTGACTGTAAGCCTCCGTTTATCGGAAGAAGAACTGACGAGTCAAGGGTGCCGTTTGAGACAACCGAGACAAGCTGTGCTCCTACCTGTTGACCGGCAGTTCCGGCCAAGATGTCTGTGCGAACTGATACTACGACAACTCCGCCTGCCGGAACATCAAATATTCCAGCCGTGTTGTTGTAGCTAAACAGTGTGCTGCTTACACCTGCCGCGTCGGTCAAACGAACAGCTCCATTGTAGAGATAAACGTTTGCAAGCGTTGAATCTCCTGATGAGCCGATGCGTTTGAAGTTAAGGCCTGTGACTTTCACGGGAGCAGTGCTTCCGTTGCTGAAAACGAACCTTGCCAATTCGCCGATTGCCTGTCCGGCAACGAGCGCGACATTGTTCGGGGAGTCAGAAGCTAATTGTACACGGAGAGTTCCTCCCGTTACCGGTACAAACGTCGGTGTCGGGGGAAATGGTGGAGGAGTACTGCCTCCCAACGACATATACTTGGCGCGGGAAATCGCTCCGAAGTATCCGACAGCGGGAACTACTCCGTTTGCCGCCTGCCACTGGGCTACAGCACCTCTGGTAATCGTACCGAAGAAACCTGTTGCTCCTCCGGAAAATGTGAAGTGACCGGTTGATGTAAGATAGTTTTGAAGACATGTTACATCAGGTCCCGACGCATTAATTGTAAGATCGCGGGTGAAACTGCAAGCGACACTTTGGCTGGATTGTGATCCGGCGAGTGCTGCAACTTGTGCCATCAATGATGCAATCTGTGCCTGCAAACTTGCGATGAGTGCGTCCGTGGCCGCGTCAGCTGAAGCTACCATCGGCACAAATGCCGACGCGCCCGCCAACCAGACCATCGTAGTTGCACTCAATAAAACTGAAGTGATTTTTCTTGCAGTTTTGTGTTTTATTGAATTCATAATTTAATTTTTTTAATAAACTTCCCAATAAAATAAATTTCGACAAAAATTAATTTTATTGGATTTTAAACTAACCTAATAATTCTTTTCTTATAATTCTTTTCTTAAAGGAGCCAAGTCGTTTCTAAAATTCGACCCGACTTTACACTCCTGATTGTTTGATCAATTGTTTTCTTTCTAAACTCTTTCATTCGTTATTTAATTTTCAAAGTTCTTCTCTTCCAGCAAGCTTTTTTATTCGCTTCTGGCATCCGTCCGCTAGGTTACCTATTCTCTAAATCCCTAGTTGTACAGATGTCATAAGCCAACAAAACGCACCCAAACAACGGTACCGTTTTAACCTAATTTGCCCCTCTACATAAGCTTATTCACACTCATTTCCCTTAATTTAAGTATAAACCTAATAAACCTACCAGCAAACACACATATTGTGGATAACTATATATAGTACCTTCTCCACCGCTTCTCACCGTCTTTTTTGACCGCGCCTGCGTTAACAAGAGCGTTTAGCTCTCTCTGGACTGTTTTTTCACTTATACTCTCGCTAAAGATACCTGTCAAATCCCCGATACTGCTTGGACCCTTTTCTTTAAGAGCCATCAGTATGGTTTCTTTCCTTTTGCCTCCTTCTGCCTTATATGGCGCATCAATAGGGCTTTTCTTGCTTATTGTTGTTTCGGCAGGCTTGTCCGATATAATTTGCTTCGGCGTGTCCGATACAATATTGTCCAATAAAGCCTGATAACTATTCTTATAGGACATCAGGCTAGAAAGCAAGCCGGAATACTCGCGCTTCAGAACATCAAAATTCATTTTTGAAATAAATGTCCCGCTGGCGGCCAGCTCAAGCTTTAAGAAAAGGCCTTTAATCAGAACTTCAACGCGGTTTAATTCCTGCGGTCCGCTGTTTAGAATCTCCAAAGCGGTCTGCCGTAAAGACCATTTGAGCGGTTCCGCGTCGGAAAAAAGTTCAGTGGTCCTGTATAACGCTTCGGTTATTTGAAGCGCCCTTTCTTTTGATTCGTCAAACATAAAAGAGAGTTTATATTAAACAATTTTTTATGCAATATTGACCCGCCCAAAAAAGCATGGTACGGCTATAAGCCATGATGCCGTACATGAATTTTCCGGTTAACTTTCCCGTCCCCGCTCCGATAGAAATTAATATTGCGGGTATTCCGAATGTCCCGTTTTATTCCCAATTCCGGGATATTCAATCTTTGAAATGGCAAAAGGTAGGATGCGGAATAGCAGACCTTGCGATGCTAATAGAGTTTTATAATCCCGGAAGCGTATCTGTGAATACATTGCTCGGAGAAGCTATCGCGGAAGGGGCGTATCAGCAAGGTGCCGGCTGGAAACACAAAGCCCTCGCTCTTTTGTCAGAAAAATACGGCCTGGAGGGGGAAAATTATGATTTGTCGGGTTCCGACAAAAATACAGCTTTCGCAAAGCTTAAGAATTTTCTAACGGACGGACCGGTAATAGCGTCTGTCCATTACAAATTTGACCCTAAAAGTCCGATACCGCACCTTGTCGTTATAAACGGCATTGACGGCGACACCATCTACTACAATGACCCCGCAGAACACACCGCGGGAAAGAAAATTTCCGTAGCCGGCTTTCTTAAGGGCTGGAAAAAGAGATTTATAGTCGTAAGGCCGCTATATCATTTTTCCAGTTTAAATCTGACGATTTTACCGGTAGTTTCCGGACCAACCTTCTCTCCGTAATATTTTTTAAGATTTTCAACGGGTCCTCCTTCTAATGGTTCGTGGCCGATAAGATCTTTTTCTTCAACTTCTCCGAGCTTCTTTTCAATAATTTCCGTTATCTTGGCCTTACCGAACGTTTTCTTGGTATCCCAGTTTACAAGCTCCAGTTCATCCCCCGCTTTTAAGTCCTTGTCGTCAAAAAGGCGCAGCGACGAAGTTTTCTCACCTTTCAATATCATTTCGGCTTTAAAACCCCTGAATTTTAAGATTTTTGTTTTTCCGGTCTCCGCGTCAACAATGCATTCTTCGTATAAAGCTTTTAATTTTTCATACTCCCCCTTCGCGCTCTCTATTTTCTTTAAAATTGTTTTCTCGCCTTCTGTTAAAAGTGCGTCTTCCAAAACGCCCTTGATTGTTCCTTTGATTTTACCTTTTACTCTGCCTTCCAAATCCGTTAATTCCTTAAACTTCGCATCCATTGTCGCTTTAATTAAATTGCACTTATTATTTTTGTTTTGATCGCTGTTTTGAGCCTCTCCTTTTGCCTGCCTTCTCGGCAGGCTGGCCTGTCCGCGCATCATTTTATATAATCCGAACCCTAATGCGGCAATCCCGGCAACAGCTACCGAAATGAACGGAATATTTGAAGGCCCGGCAGACGGCGGGGCGGACGGATAAGAAGCCGCGACTGAAATACCTGTA
>MFHL01000026.1:0-2324 GCA_001778595.1 Candidatus Giovannonibacteria bacterium RIFCSPHIGHO2_02_FULL_44_11 | reverse complement strand
TTTGCATTACTCCGGGGTCATCCGCACTCTGCGCTAAAACGCCGGATAACGGCATTGCCGAAAATACGGCCGACAAAATTAAAACTGAAAAATTGCGCCTTTTCATGCCTTCTATAATATCACACTCATTCTTTGATATAGACTTTTAGCGCGGGCTCACGGTCTGACGCGATAACATTGAACCTTAAACGGCCGATAACCTGCCCTTGCATAGTTTTTACATTTACCCGCCACTCTCCGGGCACGACACTTGTTTTCATTGAATAAACTCTATACCCCCCTTCTCGCCCGCCCGAGGCGGACAGATTTACACGCGTCGCCGTAGCCCATTGGCCGGCGTTTTCGTCGTATTTTTGCCATTCGTGCACAATGCCCGTATTAAATTTTGAGGGAGAAAATATCGCGCTATAAACATATACGGGACGGCCCGCCACCAGATGAATATCCTCGCCCGGCGCGAAAAAATCCTGACTGCCCGCAGTATTTTCCGACCCCACGACATAGTTTCCCGCCGTATTCTTGTAGAGCGAGTGATAGACTCCCGCGTCTTTTAACGACAGCGGTATCGGCGGGATAATATTGAAAAAATATAAAATATTCACGGCAAAATACAGGCCCAAAACGGACACTGCGAGCGTTTTTTTGCTTTGTCTGAATTTTTCTCTCGCAAAAAACCCGACACCGGCGACAAAAAAAAGCAAGGATACGAGGCTTATTAAACCGCTTATTAAAAATACGTCCGGCCCTATCCGGTGAAAGAACACAGGTACTATATATATGGCGAAGGCGAGAAGAGACAGATAAAACAGGCAAAGCTGAAAAATAACCCGTTCGTAATGTTTTTTAAATGACTCGTTGGCGACGAACGCGGCCGACAGCAATAGGAGAAACGGCCAGGAGACCGCGAGCGTCGCGCTCCTGAAATAAAAAACAAGGAAAGTGGAGAGAAGCCCGCCGAAAAAACCCTGAAGGAAGGTAAGATACCAAAAATGAATCCTGGAGGCGTCTTTATGATTTGTTGTTTCTTCTTCCTGAAAATTAACCAGAATTATCAACAACGCGATTATAAAAAAATGCGCGGCTACCCATATATTTTCCCAAAACATGTCTATGCGTTTAAGCGCGGACCATTCAAATACGAATCCGATTATAAGCGACAGCGAAGAGACCGGCCGCTCGTAGCGGCCGTACCAGTCTCTCGCGCTTGTTATGATAACCTTCATATGTCGTAATTTATTTTAACATAATAATAAAACCCGCCGAGAATTGTCCTTGGCGGGCTTGGTTTGGCGGCGCTACACTCTTTGGAACCAA
This sequence comes from Candidatus Giovannonibacteria bacterium RIFCSPHIGHO2_02_FULL_44_11, assembly GCA_001778595.1. Classification (GTDB taxonomy): domain Bacteria; phylum Patescibacteriota; class Minisyncoccia; order UBA11713; family 2-01-FULL-45-33; genus 2-01-FULL-45-33. The sequence goes on along the minus strand of MFHL01000026.1, from coordinate 1,010 downwards.
AAATCGCTCCAGTATTGGTTTTGCGAAAAGATGATTTTTTTAAGACCGCCGCCTCCGCTGAAGTTTTTTTCTTCTTTGGCAATAACAAACGTATCGTGCGCCATAACAAGGTTGCTGTTGGGGACGCGCCACACTTCAAGCCTGTCGCCGGCCTTGATTTCCTTAACGGCTCTTTTTGGCACCCAAACTCTGAATTTTGCATGACCTTCTTCGCCTCTTTCAATGATTTCCGCGTTTCCGCCGGCTGATCTAATCTCATGAGCAACCATTGATATCTGAACAAGTGCAACCGCCTTACAACCGAGTACTTTCATATTTAAATTCTCCTTTCGCGTTTCTGACCAAAGCGTAACACATTTAAATCACAGTGTCAAACATTGGCCAATTCCAACTTCTTTTCCCTCCTCCAACTTTTTATCTCGGCTTCGCGTTTTCGGGCTTTCGCGAGTGAATTAAACTTTTCAAAATATTTTAAAACTGCCGGACGGCGGATTTTCGTATAATGCGCTCCGCGCTTTGCCGTATTGTGTTCGTGGAGTCTCTTTTCCAGATTATTTGTCGCGCCCGTATAAAGCGACTTATCCACGCATTCCAATATATAAACAACGTAAGGCATGGATATATGATATAATAAAAAAGTCGCAGTTTATAAAAATTAAAAAGTAATTATCATGAAAATATTTAAAAAAGCTTCGGTTGGCATATTAGCTCTGCCCTTAATACTCGGCCTTTTGGGGCCCGCATCCGCGTTGGCGGCAGGCCCCGCACCGATAAATCTCGGAACGGCCGGCAACTATGTGATTCTGGCAAAATCAGGAATTTCAACCACCGGAACCACCGCTATTGTCGGGGATCTCGGAATTAGCCCCGCAGCCGCGACTTCCATAACAGGATTTGGGCTGGTTCTTCCCGCGGCGGGAGCGTATTCCACATCGGCTTTAGTGACCGGAAATATATATGCTCCGGACTACGCGGACCCGACTCCCGCTAATCTGACAACGGCGGTTCTG
>MFHL01000025.1 GCA_001778595.1 Candidatus Giovannonibacteria bacterium RIFCSPHIGHO2_02_FULL_44_11 | reverse complement strand
AATTAAAAAAATCTTGCGTGATATTGCTCTTTCGGCATTCTGTTTGCCAATTGTGAATATACTTATTCATGAAATCGGCCATTTTATTTTCTTCGCGCTCTCTGACCTTAATGACGCGGAATTCAATGTAGATGTTTTTTCGTGGCATTACAGCGAAACCATATCCGGCTATGGACTTGTATCGATAAATTATCTCGTAGCGCCGATAATTTTCATGGGCGGAGGACTTGCCGCGCTTATCGCATTTGTTCTCTATAAAAAATTGTCATTTTCCGGATATCCCATTTTAAAATTCACAATGTTATGGTCCGCTTTTATGCAAATTCTATATGCAAACGTAGAGGGAGCTGTGAACATAGGATGGCTGTCAAAAAACCATCATAACATTGATCTGAGCTTAGTTATTGCGCTGCCCATTGCTGTTATGTATTTCGTTATTGAACTACATGAACATAAACAAAAAAACAAAGCGCTTGAATCACAGGCGCTTTCCAAAGAGGCTTAAGCCTCTTTTTTCTTTATATTTTTTCTTCGCCACTCCTCGATATTTTTATGGTTTCCGGAGAGCAGGACTTTCGGAACGCGATATAATTTTTGTTTACCCTGAGCTTGCCGAATGGGCCATTTAAAAACCTCCGGGCGGGTATAAACTGGTACGCCGACGCCATAGCGTTTCTCTTCCAGAGATTCGTTTTTACCCAAAACGCCGGGGATGTGGCGGGCAACGGAATCTATCATTATCATTGCGGGCAGTTCCCCGCCCGTGAGAACGTAAGGGCCAACGGAGATAGCCATAAGCTTTAAGCCATACGCCTTAACGATTTGTTTAATGCGCTCATCCACTCCTTCATATCGCCCGCAGATGAAAATAATATGCTTATATTTTTTTGGAAAAGTTGCGGCCATTTTAGCATCAAATTGCTTGCCTCCGGCATCAAGCGATACCACCAACTTGGCGGCTCGGCCGCCAAGTGACTTGGTAACCGGGTTACCAAGTGCAGCTTCTAGCGCTTTCACCAGCGGTTCTACGCCAATAACCATCCCCGGTCCTCCGCCGAACGGGCGGTTATCTATCTGCCGCCGCGGCGGAAATTTATCATTCGCCCTTTCCGGGTCTATTTTGGCAAAATCACGCAGATTCCAGATTTTAATTTCTATAAATTTTTTCTCCCGCGCACGCCTCAAAATAGACTCATTAAAATAAGCCTCAAAAGGTTCGGGGAAGATGGTGATGATGTCGAAATGCATTGACAAAGCATATCAAGTTTGTTACCTTTTTACCAGATTGGGGGGATAAATATGAGCTATCGTTATCTGGATTTGAAGACCGATGACTATAATCGACACCTTATCAACAACCTTGAAAGTTTTAAGGAAGCCATTGAAGCTTTGAAAAATAATAAGGTAGTGCTGGCTCATGGCTATTGCGCAAGATGGTGCAAACAAATAACTTATTATGTACGCGATTATTCTCATTATGATTCTTGCTTCCATTCGCATATTTGCTCAGGATGCGGCTCGCGCTTTTTTTTGAACGGATTTAAAGGTTACATCGCCATGGGAGACATAGACGATACAACACTGGGACAGTGCGTGAAGTATGAAATCAGACGCCTAAACGCCATTCCTATTCAAAAAAAGATATTAAGAGATGTTCTTAATCAGGCGATTTCGGAGAGAACCAATACAATCTCTAAATTAATTCGGGAACAAGATGAGTTCTCGAATCTAAGAACACAGCTCATGCAAATCTAAAAAAACTATTGCATAACGAATTACGGGCAGGAATTAATCCTGCTTTTTCTTTTTCATAAAAAACAATAACCCTCGCAAGAGGGTTATTGTTTTCGTAAAGTTGCGAATTAAAGCTTCAAATCGTCCATGTCGTCGGATGGGGCGCTTCCGCGCTCGCGAGGGACATGCGTACTGCCTTCCGGCTCTTCGATCTTTAAGTTCACGCGGGCGTGATTTTTCATCCCGACTACGCGAAGCAAAGTTCTCAAAGCTTTGGCGGTGTTTCCTTGCCTTCCGATGAGCTTGCCAACGTCTTCTTTGTCGGTTTGCACCGAGAGAAGAACTCCCATCTCATCAACTTTTCTGGAAGTTTTAACGGCATCCGGATTGTCAACCAGAGCCTTTACAACATAGTCCAAAAAGTCTTGGTCAGAATTTGCAGATGATGCAGTTGTTCTTGCCATTTGTATTTATGCTTTCGCCTTTAATACCGAATTTCGACCTTTCCGTATCACAGTCTATTATACTCCTCCTGCTGATTTTGTCAATCCGGCAGTTTGCAAGACAGGCTTATGCCTTAACAGGTTCTGCTTTTGGCTTGCCCCTAACGACGTTTATTTTGGGTCCATCTATCAACTTAGCTCCCACAAGCAGATTGTGCGCCGTGTCGGAAACCTGCGCTCCCTTTCCTATCCATTCTTTTATTTTCTCGTTCTTTAGCTGGAGTTTTTTTGTCTTCGGATTGTAAGAGCCCAAAATCTCCAAAAAGGCGCCGCTTTTTGCCGAGCGCTTTGACTCCATAATAACAAGCCTGAAACTCGGGTCATTCGCCCTTCCGACCCGCTGTAAACGGATAATTAACATATTGAAAATAAGATATCATGGTTTTATTCCCGATGCAAGGCATCGTGGATCCGCGACTTCTTTATTTTATTTTTCATAGTGCGTCGGGACACAAATAAAAAAGCTAGTCAACGCATGACTAGCTTTGGGATTTTGCCGTCTTTTGGACGATATCCGCAAGCAATAAGTGATAGCCACCCTGAATAATTCTGGATATAGAATACAAGAGCGGTAAATAAAAATTTTCCTTTTCGCCTATTGCAACAAGCGTCCGCAAAGATTCATATCCCTCTACGGTATATTTAGATAAATACTCGTGGATCTTATCCATTTTCGGATATCCGGAAAGAAATTTGCCGAACGCAACATTGCGCGATTCCCAGGCAATTTCACCCTGGCATGTGCCGTAAAAATCTCCTCTCACGGCTGGCGAACTCCATGTTTTGGGATTGGCGCCGATGTTATCCAAAAATACTCTCATTTCATTGTGCGCGAGTCCTAAATAAGCCGAGGAAAGCACGGAATAATATTTCTTTTCTTCTTCGTTTTGCGCAAGTCCGGCGAGTCCTGTTAAGACCCCATATCCGAATGCATATGCGTTCTTAAGCGCACCTGCAATGCTCACTCCGCGGATATCGGTAGTCCCCACAATGCCCAAATGAGTGCCTCTAAAGAGAGCCCTCACTTTTTTTATCGCGTTTAGGTCGCGGCTTGCGGCGGACGCGGCAAAATATTTTTTTGTAAGATGGGCCGACGCAAGCTCTTTGGCCGGCGTATATCCGGAAAGAACTGCAAAATTGCGCCTTCCCGCAAGCATAAGACTGTTCTTTATCTTAATTCCCCACGTCATTCCGCTTTCTCCCGCAAATCCTTTTGAGAGCAATATCAGCGTACACTTGGGGTGCCTAGTTACATACGGCTCAATCTCGGAATATGCTTTTTCCAAAAACTTGGTCGGTACCGCCAAAATTATCGCGTCCGTTTTTTCGGCCGGGGCAAACACGTCCGTGAATCGGATATTTTTCGGAAGCTCCGCGTCCTTCAAATAAAGATAATTGCACCTCTGGGCACCGTATTTCAGATTAAAATGGAGGTCCTTTTGTGCCTGATTGAACGGCTGTATAAGTGCCGTTACGTCGTGTCCGGCCTCTGCAAGCATAATGGACACAGAGGTATTAAATGTACAGAAATCAAAGGCAAATATTTTCACTTGTGTTTTTCAATGCTGACAAAAATATAGCACAAAAAAAAGCCCCGACAAGGCCGGGGTTTTAAGATTAACTTCTTTTTCGGAGCTCTTCTAAAAGCTTTTCGAACGAATTTTTTCTGATTATTGTGTCAAATTGCGAGCGGAGATTCTGGACAAGGCTGATGTTTGCGACTACTACGTCATATGCTTTCCAATGTCCGCCTACCAGATGAAGCTTGAACGTGACCTTGGTATCTTCAGGAGACGACTCTACGACCACGTCTACTTCAGCGAATTCCGCGTCGAGCCGCTCTTTTAAATAACGAATTCCTACGCTTTCCACAAATTCAACCGTCTCAAAAACCATTTTTCCGTGCAGGGCCTCAACATATTGCGAACATGCTTTGACATATTCAATGCGTTCGGCGTCGGTTCTGGTTCTCCAGTGTCTTCCCAGGGACCGCTTGCACATATCTTCCATATCCATGCGGTTTAAGAGTAATTCCCGGATCTTGTTTTGCCTTTCGATTCTTTTTGCGTCTCCTTGTAAAGACGGGTCGCTCACGATCTTTTTAAGCTCTTCAACGGTGTCTTTTATTTCCGCAAGCGGAGAAGGAACGTCAGCGCCTTCCGCGCAAGTCCATGCCAGAAAAAAATAAAAACCGCCAAGAAACAAAATTATAATTATCCGCTCTGTCAAAGAAGTTCGGCGCATATCGCTCTGAAAGTCTGCCTTTGAGTTTAGCGCAGATATTTCCTCTTGTTAAGTGTATGGCCCTCAAGCGTTTCGGCGTAATAGGTTTTGCCGTCTTTTCCGGTCAGATAATAAAAATATTTTGAAGTCGTAGGGTTTAACGCGGCGTTGATGGTGCTAAGCCCGGGGTTTGAAATAGGCGTCGGCGGGAGGCCGCGGTATAGGTAAGTATTGTACGGCGAATCGTATTTCAGGTCGCCATCGGTAAGTTCCGCTGAAGTTTTGCCTAAAACATAAGTTAAAGCTGCGTCCACATTGAGCCCCATTCCTCTATCTATTCTTTTCCACAAAATGCCGGCAACTATCTTCATATCTTCCTCACCCCGCACTTCTTCTTCCAAAATAGAGGCCATTGTAATGATATTTTTGAGGGTTTGTTTTTGCGCGGCAATCTCATCTAAAATATCCCGCGTGAGTTTTTTGTTAAAATTTTCCTTCATTTTGGAAATAACATCCGCAGGCTTTGCGTCTTTATAAAATCTGTATGTGTCGGGAAAAAGGAACCCCTCTTCGCGCCCCGCCTCCGCGACAAAAACGCTTCCGGCAAACAAGCCTTTTTTTTCCAGCAAATCCCCTATTTGGCGGGCATTTAAGCCTTCAGGGATGGTAATTGTTATCTCATTGGACTCTTTAACTTCCCTTTCGCGGTTTTTCACAAAATCCGGAAGTCCGGCAAAAACATAAATGATCAAAAAAAGCGCAGCGAGTACCGCTATAGCCCGTAAAATATTTTTTTTCATATTCGTGCCCTGTTCCATTTGTAATTTAATAATACAGATTTTCAAACAAAATAAAAAGCCTGCCATTCTATCAGGCAGGCCCTTATTTAAAATAGGGCTTCATTCGTTCCACGGTCTCGGACCACAACTTTTTATCAAGCTCCGGGTCCATATTGCGCCAATTCGCGCGCTCGGGGCGGCCCAGGGCGTCAGCGACAATTATCCGAAGATATTGAAGCGGCGCCGGAGGATCCCAGATTATGTCCGTAACGTGGAGCGAATCTCGCCAAAGTAAATATGGTTTTTGAATCAGAGAATAATTTCTTGCCAACGATTCGAAACTATAATACTCCGACGTCATGCAGTTTGGAAAGTCGCTCTTAATCTTTTTAAAGAGCTCCAGATATTGCGGAATCATATGAATATGAGCGTGTTTTATCGTTTGTCCTACAATACCATGCTCAAAAACAACGCTTCGCTCTTTATACTCTTGGTACAAAATCCCGGTAATCTGATAAATCAAAATTTCCATTGCGCCGGCTTCGTCCTCTGTCATCGCGCCAATGCACTCAACGTGTTTTTTGGGCACCAAAAGCAGATATCCGCCGTCGGTGATCTGCCCCAGAGTCGCGATTATCCAAAAATCTTTTGTTTCTCCAATCAGGCGCTCATCGAGCTTTCCGTAATTATGCCAATTTGCCGTATCGCAAAAAACGCAATTTTCCATTATTTTATTTTTATCTTTTCGTAGATTAGCATATCAATAAAAAAAGAACAAGCCCGCGCGTTATGCGGGGCTTGGCATGTTTCCTTAGATTTTATCGATGCGGTGCATTGCCGAGATACTGACATGCTTATGGGATAACTTTTTTTGAGGCATAGCTGACGTAAAACCATTAACAATAAAGAGTTTCTTTTGTTTCTTGCCGATTTTCTTGTTTTTGCTGGCCATTTTAATACTCTCCCTCTGCCTAGCAATATAACAGATATAACTTAATATGTCAATCAAAAGAAAAAGCCCGCGCGTTATGCGGGGGCTTTTGATAATCATGGCTAATATCGCCATGGAAGCTTGGCTTCTTTATTAATTTCCTTGCACAAATCAAGCACGTCATCTGTCATGATCTTGTCGGCAAAACAAATCTTCTCATCTGCAGGATGCATCCTGTTGTCAAACTCAACTTCGCTGTAGAGCAGACGGTCATCTTCGTTTTTAACGACGAGCACATTCGCAGTGCCCTGGTCTACTACCTTGT
>MFHL01000024.1 GCA_001778595.1 Candidatus Giovannonibacteria bacterium RIFCSPHIGHO2_02_FULL_44_11 | reverse complement strand
CTAGCCGTCGTCGCCTTGGTGGGCCATTACCCCGCCAACTAGCTGATAGCCCGCAGGCCTCTCCCAGAGCGCATTACTGCCTTTACCCTTTCGGGAACTATCGGGAATTAGTCCGGCTTTCGCCGGATTATACCCGTCTCTGGGGTGAGTTCCTACGTGTTACTACCCCGTCTGCCACTAAACATATTAAATTAACATGTTTCGTTCGACTTGCATGCCTTATCCACGCCGCCAGCGTTCATCCTGAGCCAGGATCAAACTCTCAATTAAAACCTACTAAAGCCTGGCGGCTTTAGCGGTTTCTGTTATTCGGGACAAAAGAAAAAATGTTCGAATTTACGTTGGTTGTGTTTTTCCAATTTTCGCCTCACGCGAAATTGGAAAATTGATACAAAAATTTTGTATCATTTATCTTATTCCTCCAATTCATCTTACTAAACGAATCGTGAGTCCCCAAATGGGGAGTTATCAAAGTTCTTCGGGCTTACTAAAATAAACCCGCGATTATCTCTCACAAAGAAACAATCGCGGATCTACTGTCCTGCTTTTCAAGTTTGCCTTGCTTTGGGCCCCAATTTGATAACCCGTGCCCGGCAAATGCTTTAACTGATAATGTATAGCCATTATACTCCCTCCAATTATGGCGTCAAGGGGGTGTGAATTGAATGAAAAAATAAAGAAAATAGCCCTATTTCAGGGCTTTAACGGTATAAAGCGGCCGCCAATAATAAATAAGAGCCAATTGAGACAAGTAATGTAAAAACAAAATACAGGACATTCCTACGGATTATAGACATCAGGATACCGGAGATTATCAAAATGATAATTACTATCCAGAAAGTTAAAATAATCCCTGCATGGCCTGTCAAAAGTGTTGAGTAAAACGCTTTCCAAAGATTGTCCATTAAACCGCCTCAAATCTCACATTAGCTTACATCATCGCCGCTCCCACCGCAACCGCGTTTTTGCGATGCTGATTTTTGAAGTCGCTTCAAATAGGCTTGACAACGATACTAAATATGCTATCCTAGAAATAGAATAGGAGGATACCAGATGAAAGTCATCCGAATGATTGTTGTCGGAAATAATTATGAGGAAATTGAGGTTAGGGACTTTGGTCCTTTCAAGAATGAGCGGGTCGCTCTGAAAAAGTTAAAAGCTCACAATTGGATTTCCTTTGGCAAGGAAAGCTTTGTGCCAGGTGGTTGGCACGGACCAAACATTTCGGCACGTATCGTTTCGACCCCGGAACCTTCGAAGAACTTGCCAAAATGGGAAAAGCATAAGGGCATTAGCATTGGCCCATGAATATTTATGCATTTTAATGTATGCCGCCAGGTCTTTGACTCGGCGGTTTTTTTATCGCATACTTTTACTCTACCGTTCTACAAAATATTTTTCCAAAAATCAGGATCTATATCATCATCACCGCTCCCACCGCAACCACGTTTTTACGATGCTGATTTTTGAAGTCAATCCGCCATATGTGTGTGCACATTACCGGACTGACTTGACAAACGTTTAAATAAAAAATATGCTGTTTATTAGATTGGGGTAAAAACATGGACATGGAAATGTGGGGAAGTATTCTGGCAAAAGCCAGCTCTTTAATAACAGCTGTTTTACTAGTTTTTTTGATTTTAAACCATAACCGCAGAAAAAATTCTCATCAAAAAAGGTCTAAGTAATAGACCTTTTTTAAAAATCAGCATCAATGTTAAATCTGTAAAACGGCACCGATTGCAACTGCATTTTTGCCTAGCTTGGAGATATAAACTCCGGTGTTCATTCCGCACTCCTTAAATCCATTTCGCATTTTTAAAGAAAACCCATTTCTGTCCGTAACTCCCCCGCCAAAGACAATGGTGCTCACTTTGTATTTTTTCACAATGGACACCAAATGTTCCGCCAAAAAACTGGCAAATTCCGCGGACATTACCGCTTTCGGCTTCCCGCGCATTTTTTGATATTCTTTCTCCCAATTTTCAGGATATTCGAATTGTTTTATTTTTTGGACTTTCCCGTTTTTTGCGAGTCCCCTGCCAATACCGGTTCCGAGCGTCACGGCTAATATATTACCGCGCCGTTTGCCCTGAGCTTGTCGAAGGGCCGAACGCGCAAAACATTGTGCATCGTTCCCAAGTTTCAACTTAGTAACCCGGTTACCAAGCAACTTTGCAAAATCAAAATTCCTTAAATATTTAATATTCGGACTTCTTACAATTTTCGTGCCGGAGATTATTCCGGCGGCTCCGATGCCAATCCCGCTGACTTGGCGGCTCGGCCGCCAAGTGCTTAATTTTAGGATTTCTTTTTTAAAATCAGAAAGACGCTTTGGCGTCTTAACTTGCCGAACCTTTAGGACTTTCTTTCCATCCCAAAAAACCGCCCTCATCTTTGACCCGCCGATGTCTATGCCGATTGTACCCATGGAATTATTATAACAAAAATCCGCACGTAATGCGGATTAAGGTCTACGCCTAAACAACTTATTTAAGTTACCCATCAAAATCCATGATAGCCACCAAAAGCCAAAGAAATACATTAGGCCAATTAATTTAGATAAAAAAACGAACAAAAGAAGCGATAACGCTATATGCAAAATAAGCCAATAAATAATTCCTCGTACTATCATTTGCCCTACCCATTCAGGTATCATAAACGCTCTCTATCTGAATACAAAAATAGCACTTATCTAAGATTTAAACAATTCTTTTGCCAAATCCCACATCTCCGGACGGCCGTTTTCTTTTTCGGCGTGCCACCATTCAACTCCCCACCAATATGCGCTTGGGAAGCCGCTCACTTTCGCGTAATCCGCTATCTCGGTAAACATTGCCGAATTCATGCCCTGCGGAGGCCACGGTTCGCTCTGAAGTTCGGCTATAAAAATATCCTTTCCTAAAATATCATGCGCCCATATTTTTTTGAGCTGAAAATATCCCGGCGGTATAAGCGTATATTTAATGTTCCCGAAAACTTTGTTATATACGTAGCGATACAGTGTTGTGCCGAACATATCGCCCTTAGCCGCCAAAAGCGGCCAGGCAAACCCAAGCTCACCCGAGTCCGTGAGAGCTATAGGTCTTCCGTCCAGCGACCTTACCAGAGCCATTTCCCTGGTCAAAAATCTCAAACCTGTCGGCCGGCATTCGCCGAAAGGAAATAGCGGTTCGTTTTCTACCTGCCACGCTTTAACAGCCGTGCTGTTTTTGTAGCGGAGAACCACAGCTTCAACATAACCGAATAATTCCTTTTCATAATTAACGGAGTCCGAATTCCACAAAGCTTTTGCCCAAGCCGGTTCATGACACTCCGGCCAGCGCGGAGTTTTCCTGCCCAGCGCAAGAATAACTTCGACTCCTCTTTTTTGCGCCTCATCAATTTGCCAGTCAAGACCGGCAAAATCAAACTCATTTTTTTTCGGCTCAATAATGTCCCAGTAAGCAATCAAGCGCAATTTTTTTGCGCCCAAATCATCCAAAATGTCCGTATACATTTTTTGCCAGCCGTCTCCTTCCAGTTCTTTGGCGAATTTTTGCGAAAATGTAACGCCCCATTCCATTTTGGTTACCGCCGGAAGACCCTGAACATAACCGACCAGACCAAGCCAGGCAATGCCCGCGATTATCAGGAGCATACCGAAAATTTTCCAAAAAAGTATCCTACTGGGCATTTTTTCTTTGAGCATGAATACCGCTGCAACAAAAATTATGGCGTATTTAAAACTCAAAACCGCCTCCACAAGGGCGGGATGCCCCAGAAAAATGGCATAATGTGTTGCAACCGCGGCGGAAGCCGCCCATCCGCGGTTGAGAAGATAGAGCACTTTGTTTTTGTGCTCCGTTTCTTTGGCAGACGCGAACACGCGCCTCCGCAAAGACGGTACGGAGGCCAGACACAAAGCCACCAGCGCGCCCCCAAGACTTATCCATATAAAAACCGTCAAAAACGGCCCCTGACTAAAAGCTATCTTTTTTAAAATATCCGACGCGCTGAAAAATATGGAGCTTAAAACCGCCAAAGAAAATACGCCGTAGCGCGCGCCGTGCTCTTCCGTCCGCAAAAAAACAAAAGTGCCGCATACCAATATAATGAGTCCCAGTGTATTGCCGAGCCCGATAGTATTTTGGAAAAATACCGATGTAACGAATAAAGTTAAGACCGGAGTAAAGCCTCCGACCATCTGTAAAAATCCTAGCGCGCTGTATTTATAAAGCGCGGTAAAGAATGTAAACAACGCGAATATAAAAATAACTCCGCCCAAAAGCGCTATTAAAATTGTCTTGAGCGGCAATGCAACAAATCCGAACGGTATCACAACCAAAACCAAAAGCCCCAAAATCCCGACCCAAAATGTATAGGCAACGGGGTCGGCCAATCCTTGTTTGCCGAGCAATTTTTTATCAAATATGGCCGAGGTACCGTTGATGAACGCGGCGATTAATGCCGCAAAAAGCCATGACATTTATTAATTATAGCAACAAAAAAAAGAAAACGCCTCTTTCACAGAAGCGTTCTTAGTTTTTCCCCGCTCACATATTCTACGGGTTCGCGTTTGTTGAGCCACTCGAACATATTTTGCATTAATAGATTAATTTCTCTAGACCTCAAGCCTAGACCTCTAAGACGCAATTCAATGGGCGTAGCAGATTTTACATATACTACTTCACGGAGTTTTCTTGCTGGAACACTTCCGTTAGCCATTTCCCCTATTGCAAGCAGTAAATGCGCCCTGATTTCAGGTCTTGTCGTTTTCATTATTTATACCTCCAACGAATTTTCTTTTACGATCTTAGCATAAGCCCAAGCGCTTTGTCGAATGCGACGTTCTAAGGTTTTATAATCCACATCAACTAAACCAAACCGCGGCCAGAAGCCGCTGGACCATTCAAAATTGTCCAAAAGCGACCAATATAAATATCCGCGGACATCAACGCCTTCGGAGATGGCTTTGTGCGTCCAACGCAAGTGTTCTTTTATAAATTTTTCGCGGTTAGCATCACTCGAATCCGCAATGCCATTTTCAGTTATGTAAATAGGCTTATTATATTTTTTTAAAGATTTTAAAACATGGTAAATGCCTGCAGGGCAAATCTCCCAGCCAACATCGCTGGTTACATTGTTTTCGTTTTGATTATACTTAAAACCTTTTAATCTGTTGTGATGGTAATAGTTGCAGCCGATGAAATCACAATGCTTCAATGTTTTCCTGAGAAACCAAAAATTCCAGAACGCGTTAGCAAATACTTTAAAAACTGTAGATATAAGTCCTTGCGACTCAAAGTAAATAGTATTATTTGCAAAACCTACCATTGCGCGTGGATTTTTATCGCGTATAGCAACATAAGCTGCATTGTGTCCCGCAACCAGATTTTTCAATACTATAATGGTTTTTAAGATACTTTTCTCTCCTGGTGGAAACTTGCCTTTCAGATATGCAAATATCGAATAAATATCGTCGGGTTCGTTCAAAGTTATCCAAAAATCAATATCCGGAAATTCCTTAACCATTCTTTCCGAAAATCTTTTAAAGTATTCCGGGGATTTTTTTGAAGCCCAGCCGCCCTTGTCCCGGAACCAAACAGGTATCGTCCAATGCCAGAGCGTCACAAACGGTTCAATCCCCCGTTCGCGAAGCGCGGCGATTACTTGGCGGTAATGCTCAATCTCTTTTTCATCCCACTTCCCTTCTTCGGGTTCAACTCGCGACCATTCAATAGAAAACCTGTGGGCGTTGTGGTTCAAAGATTTAGCAATATCAAAATCTTCGCGGAAGCGGTTATAGTGGTCGCAGGCACGTCCGGAAATATAGTTTTCAGGTGGATATTTTCCGTCGCTTTCTTTTGACAGCCGCTCGGCATTTTCTTTCTCCCACTCCGTCCAATCATTATGATTATTTCCTTCAACCTGATGCGAGCTTGTCGCCGCGCCCCAGAGAAACCCTTTTGGAAATTCTAATTTCATGTTTTCTATTATAACATCAAAACTCCGCTTAAAAGAGGGATTTTTATTTT
>MFHL01000023.1 GCA_001778595.1 Candidatus Giovannonibacteria bacterium RIFCSPHIGHO2_02_FULL_44_11 | reverse complement strand
AAAAATCGTAAAACGCAAGAACCGGGGCAAGCCCGATGATTGCCATTGAAAAATAGTGTATCGGACCGACAGTCCCAAAGAACAGACTTAAAAGCGGTGCAAAAACCACGGTTGCGACAACAAGCAAAAAAGCGGAAAAGAGCCGTTTTAAATTTACATCGGGGTGGCCGCCGTTGCTTTGATTGCCGACAAAAAATGCAAACATTGAGCAAAGCCCGAAAGCCAAAGCGAATCCAAATACGCCCAGTGCGCCTGCCGGCTCGCCAAAGAATTTCTTTAACAAAAAATAAGATACCAAGATTATTGCAATCGAAACGAGCTTCATTTTTACTGTTCACTCTGAAAACACTCTAGCTCATTGCGATTAAATAAACAAGCAAACCTGTCTACTGATGAATCTTTTTTATGATGTTTTCTACTTCTTTTTCGTGCTCTTTGTCTTCTTTTTCATCCAGATCTATCATATTGATTATTTCCCGGATTTTTTCGGGCGGAATGGGCGGTTTTTTGTATTTATCCTTTTCGGGCATTTCCACGGGGACTTCTTCCAGACCGGGAGTAACCGAAGGGATTTCGTATTCGTGTTCGTTTTCCTGCGTCATGTTACAAGAGTAGCATTTAATTTATCTCTTCAGCAAAAAGCCGGGCCTGGCAACTGCTGAGTTCTTAAACCTATTCTCGCCAATTCAAGCATACTGAGCCTTCCTCAAGCCTTGCGATATGATTACACGGGTTTTTTCCTGCTGGAAAAACCTTCTGCCTCGCACCGGTCGTGCTCCAGAGGTAATCATGTCGCAACACTTTCCAGGCTACCACAGCATGCTTTTTGATTGCGGTGACCATGCCAAAATGCCGCAAAACCCGTTTCAGGGCTCATCAGTTGCTCTGCCTGCAATCATGCTTTTTGATTGCGGTGCCTCTGGAAAAATAAAGGAATTCTCGGCTTTAGGACGCTGATTTTTTTAGTTTCCAAGATTGCCGGGCGATGAGGATGAGGGAGATGAGGAAAAATAATCCTGGCGTCAAGACTATTAAAAGCTCTTTTTCTGATGGGAAGCTAATGCCCCACCCACTAGAATAATCTGATGCTTTATTTATGAAATACGCAGATACAATGACCCATGTTATGGCAAATTTTGACCAAAATTTAAAAATGGCCTCATTGAAGAATGATAAGATGGAGATTAGGATTATGGTGGCAATCGAAAATAATAAAATAGGCGATGTGAGTCTTTCATAATCAGCATATTTATAAATACAAAGATCATCAGTCTTTGTACATAATCCTAAGCCCACTGGGACAAGAAAAACAAAGCTTACTCCACCAATAAGGATAGATAAAATCAACAATAACAACAATTTTTGTTTATATTTCATGCCTCTATTCTACCACCACACCTTGGATTTTCCCAATTAAGCTTTTGAGCTCGGCGGCCTCAGTGCTAGTTAGCAAACCCTTTTTCACATAGCCATCAATTGCACGAATAAGGTTTGCGAAGGCCGCGTCAGTTCTTTGCTTTTTGTAATAATCTGCATTTAGAGTTTTTGCGAGCTTATCAACCTTCCTAATAAGCTGGGTTTCCCTATCCTCCGGCAGATGCAAAGTTTTAATAAAACCAATTAATATGCCGATTAGCTCTTCTGTTGTAAGTCCTTCGCCCGGCAAAATTGAGGAGTCCACTATGCCATCGCCATTGATATCTAGATTAAGTTTCGGCACATTAGTATTATCAGCAATATCTAATGAGGCTAACGAGCCTAAAGCAACAGGGATGTCTTTGAAGGTTGAAGTGGCAACCAAAGCGTCGCCATTCATTTTTTCAATATCCAAAGTAAATACTCCAAAATCTTGGCCTACAAGGCTAATTGTGGTCGTCCCAAACATATCGACGCCTGCATATTTACCTTCGCCCATTTCCATATAGTAACTATTTGGAATTTGCTCATCAACCAAATTGTCCGGGAAAAATGATGTTGTAGTGGAAATGCCAGTGTGTCTGCCAAAAACGTCATAGATATCCAATGAAGCCGGGGAATGAACTTTGAGGCGGAGGGTTGGTTTGTCGCCTGGGGTCGACAATGGCTTGGTTGTGGTAATGTATGCTAGTGAAGTTGGATTTTCCTGAATTATTTCTTTAATAAACGAAAGCAAGGGGAGAGCTTCTAAAATAGAAACATGTTTCTTGCTAAATAAATTAATCCCGAGTAGCGATTCATCAATGTTTAGTCTTTTTAAATTAAGATAATAAGTTTGTACATTCGTCGCCATCGCGCTTGGCACGACCACCGTATTATCTCCATCTACAGTCATTATCGGTTCGTGGTCTAAAAATTTGCAATCAAATATGCAGTTAAATTTAGTTTTATCAAAATATTTTATACCACGGAGAGTCGGGATGCCCCAACCAACAATTTGGATTGTTTCAACACCAGGAGGCGACTGCCAAGAGTCCAATGCAACATGGTACGTCGCGCCTTGAGCGAGTAAAGCAGTATTTAAAATATTTGGCGTCATTGTGTCGGAAGTTGCCGGTTTCTCCCGTCCCTCCGCACCAAGCAAAAATCCCCTAAGCTCCGTGCTATTTGTAATTGCAAGGCCATAATTATTTATAAAAGGTTGGGTGAGTGTGGAAAGAGGGTCAAATTCAACAACAGGGTCCAAAACGCGCACGAGATATTCGCTTGAAGGAAGAAGCGTATATGCAGAGGGCATATTTTCGGCGAGCGCGCGTGAAGTCACAGCCGACATCATAAACGGCAATGCTTCAATAGGCATCCCTTCGCCATGAAGCAAGCCTGCAACGGCTTTGGGCGTACCCAACTGCGGCGAAGCAACCATGATAAGCTTATCCACCAAGGCAGTTTTGCTCTCGGCAACTAATTTATTTATCAGCATTTTAGCAACAAGTCCGCCATTGGAGTGCGTAATAATAGTAACTTGGCCTGTTTGCGAAGTAGCTTTTAATTTTTCCAATTCTTCAATAAGCAAAACTGCAGTATCGTTAAATAATGTCGGGTGCTCGACTATATCGTTAATATCTCGCCGCCAATCGTACGGATAAGATTTCCATGCGTTGATTTTGCCGTCCGCAACCATTTGGTCCATCTCTGCTATAAAAGATTTATAGATATTCGAGCCGTATGATTCGTCAATTACATCATTTGTATAAATGCCCGGTGTCTGCGGAGTTCCATCAAAATTTAAAAATAATTTTTCGGTATTATTCGCGTGAATTAATGTCGGCTCCCAGAGTCTTCCTCCGTTGAGATATAAACGGCTCGCTTCAAGTCCAGGTAAAAACAAAACACTTGAACAACAAGTCGGAAGCGGAGGAGGCGGGGGCGCATTAACTGGGTCATAACCCAACCACGGGTCAAAATCCACGTTATTGGAAACCGGGTTTCCAAGTCCCGAAGGGTTGAGGGTTGAATGGTGCGGGCCTGAAGCGGCGCCCCACCAATTGTTTTCCGCCATAACAATACCTGACCCAAGATTGTTTATGCCGTAATTCGGATTGTCGTGAATGCTTGATTGAGAGACCGTAATATTGCCTCCGTAATTTCTTATTCCTTCCTGACCGTTGTCCGCAATTTCAGAATGTATGATATTTGCAGAACCCGAATATTGGAAAAACCCGAAACGGCCGTTTTTCGCAAGTTGAGAATCGGAAATCGAAACCGTTCCGCTCTCGTTTGCAATTCCGGCGCCTGTTCTGTTTATGCCGTATGGGCTTCCGGCATAGCGCACAATAGTATTTGAAAAATTACCGATAGCTCCCGGACGAAAATATATCTCCGCCCAGTTCCCCGCTTGCGGTGAGCTTGCCGAACCGTCGCCGTTTGTATCTCCTACTGCTTCATCGTCTAAAATCGTAGTAAAATATATTTTTTTATCAGGCGTGCCGAGAGCATCAAGCCCGCCGCGCACATTTATTTGATCGTTAACGCTCCGCGCTTTCACAACAACGCCCGGCAAAATTGTGAGCTTCGTGCCGGACGCGACGGAAAATCCTTCGGCCATATAAACCAAATCCTCATTCCAAGTTTGGTCATGCGTCATCACATTGAACATTGTGAATGCGTTGAATCGGTTTCCGCTTGCACCATTTTGCGAATGATTAAAATTTACCGCGCCGTATATAAAACCTGCGGATTGTGAATTATTTTGAAAATTATTATTGATAAGAGTAAGACTTCCGTTGCTTGCTTCAAGCGCATCCGAAGTATTATTGTACAAATTTGAATTTGTAATTTCAACAAAACCGCCCGCCGATATCAAAGCGTTAGTTTCGTCGTGAAGATTGGAAAAATTAATTGTTGTAGTACCCAAAGCTTGGCGCACGCCATAAAACGCGTTTTTATAAATTTCGGAGCCGGTTATTGAAATATCGCCTCCTAAATTGTAAATGCCCGCGCTTGAAACTTGCCAAGTAAAATAACTCCCCGCGTAGCGGACTACAGTACTGGCAAACTGGCCGGTTGAGCCCTCGTTAAATACAATATGCACCCAATTGCCCGCTTGCGGTGAGGTATTCGAACCGTCGCCATTTGTATCTCCGCCAGCTTCGTCATCTGAAATTGAAGTAAAGTAAATTTTTTTGTCCGGCGTTCCGTTGGCAATCAATGTTCCAGAGACCTCGAAACGCACAGTTGCGTTGCTCATTTTTACAACAACTCCGGGTTCAATGGTTAAAGTCGCTCCCATGGCAATTGAAACGCCCGAAACCACATAAGGGCTGTTTATCTCTTTCCAGACCGTGTCGGGGGTTATTGCGCCCGATATGTAAGTCGGCGCCGCGTGTGCCCAAGGGGCGGAAAACGCGGATACAAGTAAAAGGGCCAAAAACAGCCCAAAAATACGCCGATTCATGAAAATATGCATAGCACAGCGGATTATTTTTGGTCAATCGGCCCGGTTATTATTTGCTATCAACAATGTAGGCGGACAAAAAAGCTTCAATGGCACTTATTGTCGCGGCTTTTATTTTTGGGTTGCTTTCGGCCACCCATTTTGCAAAGTTGTATAGCTCCTGGTTGTCCACCT
Source organism: Candidatus Giovannonibacteria bacterium RIFCSPHIGHO2_02_FULL_44_11 (assembly GCA_001778595.1). Taxonomy (GTDB): domain Bacteria; phylum Patescibacteriota; class Minisyncoccia; order UBA11713; family 2-01-FULL-45-33; genus 2-01-FULL-45-33. The sequence continues at coordinate 1,403 of MFHL01000023.1, read as the reverse complement.
TAAGCCATTTCTTATTCAGCGTTAGAAAATAAAATAAGGTTGTCATCGCAATACGCTTGTTCCCGTTCTGAAAAGGATGATTTTTGATCATCAAATAAAAAAGAATCGCGGATTTTTTTATTAGCCCCCGATAAAGCTGTTTGCCGCTAAACGACTGGAACGGCGCGGCTATTGAGCGCTCAAGCGTATTTGTAAAACGGGTACTGAAATCCGGAATCGGCTCAGACCATTGCATTGTTTCTCTGGCCAGTCTGTGCGCAACATATTCAACATCTTTAATATCTATGCGTTGTATGAGCATAAATTATTCTTTACCCAGAAGACGCAGGGTTTCTCCATATTCCTTTACCACCCTTTCAACCGCCTGCTTAATCTCCTTCTTTTTATCTTCCGTTAATATCCTCGGACCGCCTTTATGCATAAGCTCATTCACGTATTCCGCCGAAATAGCGTAAGACCGTCCGATTTTCATCGCCGGAATTTGTCCTTTTTTGATACGCTTAAAAACAGCAATACGGCTTACGCCAAGCATTTTGGCCAGCTCTGCTACAGACACATATGCGGCTTTTTTCTCTTTATTTTCCATAATATAAGCTTGTTAACCTCTTATATTGATAAGGTTAACAAATGTTAACCTATTAGTCAACGGGGCCGATATTATTTACTTAGAGTCGCCATAATGCAAAAATATATCTATGACGGTTTTAGCGGAACATAGAAAAGCGTGGCACGAATTTGAGATGCTTGAAACCTACGAGGCCGGCATCAGTCTTTTGGGTTTGGAAGTAAAATCCGTCAAAACACACAAGATGAATCTGGAGGGCACTTACATTTTTCCGAGGCACGGCGAATTTTTTCTGGTCGGGGCGAACATTTCACCCTATCAGCCCAACAACACTCCCAAAGAATACAACCCCACAAGAGAGCGCAAGCTACTGCTCACCAAAAAAGAGATAAATTATCTTTTGGGAAAGGTGGCGCAAAAAGGCTTGACAATACTGCCAATAAGGGTGTATACTAAGGGCAACAGAATCAAGCTTGAAATCGCGGTCGCGAGGCGCCTCAAAAAATACGACGAACGCGCGCGCATCAAAGAACGCGAGGACAAAAGGAAGATTGAAAGAACTTTGAAAGAAATTTAAATATGGGAGTGATTGGCCTCGAGGAAGAGTACGATTTCACGCGCTCAGGCAGAGCATGCAAGGTTTGCTCTTAAATCTTTCTTTGCAACACAATAAGTGCAAACTTATTTTCTAAGTTAAGAGTTGCTTTCAACGACGTTGGAGGCGTTGCTCTTCAACCTGCATACGCATTAGCGTAAGCCATCCGAACATTTGATTCTCGCTGGAGTGTAAGGGTGTTATATTAGCGGGGCAATGCTGACAAAAGCTTCGCGTCAGCAA
>MFHL01000022.1 GCA_001778595.1 Candidatus Giovannonibacteria bacterium RIFCSPHIGHO2_02_FULL_44_11 | reverse complement strand
GATTGTGCTTATTACAAGATACGCCGTAAAAGCTATAAGAATGCCGATTACGCCGTTCCAGATAACCGCCTTGCCCTTTTCACGCGTACTTTGGTTGCCGGCGCTTACCAATATCATTACACCGCCTACAAGCAGGGCAACGGTAAGTATGGGAATTGCCAAATCAAACAAAAGGAACCATACGATATTTTTTGCCAACTCCCAGATATCGCATGGCGTGCAAGGCTCGGTAACGCAGGGAACCAGCCCCGCGGCGCCTGTGCGCACGGCGGAAAACAAAACGCCCGCCGAAAAAAGAAAGAATGTTATTTTTAAATATAGATTTTTCATATTTTTTGATTAAATCTGGCCTTTGCTCTGTCAATTGATTCTCTGATAGTGCCCCGTCCAAGCGCCACATCTTCAATAAGGGCACGAAAAATAGTTTCCGATTTGGCCGGGTCAGGATTTGGCCAAAGTCTTAGTGCCAGCGCGCTTTTTGCAAATACGGATTTTACGGAATCTCCCGAATAAACCGGCAGTACATCGCGGCGGAGCGACACATCGTTTTTGGTTTTAGCATATTCCGCCGATATATCTCTTGATGTAAGGTATTTGGCCAAAGTCCAGGCCAAAGTCTGGTTTTTTGACGCCTTTGGCACAACCAAATTATAAAGAACCCCCGACGTTATTGAAACGGCATTTTTAGAAAGCTGAGGCAGCGGAGCTACAGCAAAATTAAGGTGCGGATTTTGCGTTTTTATTATATCAAAATCGCGGTTGGAACCGAAATACATCGCCAGTTTTCCTGCCGCGAACATATCGCGCGAATCGGGAAGCGCCGCCGACCAGCTTTGGGCAACTTTTGCGGGATTGGAAAAATCAGAGAAGAAAAGCAGGGCTGATTCAGCGGGGCGCAGCGAGCTTTTGAAGCCGTCCGGAAGGTCTCCCAGTACAATTTCTCCGTTTGGCTTGAAAATCGGGTCCCCCGACTGCAAAAGAAGAGCCGTAAGAATGGTTGCGGCATTTTTTATGTTTACAGCCCTCCCCAATGCCGCTCCGGAAATTAAAATGTTGCCGGAGTCGTCTTTTCTTGTGATTTTCCCGGACAAACTCAATACCTCATCCCAGGTTTCAGGCGGAAGTGTTACAAAATTTTCTGTGAATATATCTTTGTTGAAATAAAGCTGCAATGTTTCGGCGTAGAACGGCATCCCTAAAACCTCGTTTTTTGCGCTTAAGAAAGTTTTAGCGGCATCAACGAATTGCTGGCTGATTTCCCGCTCGGTCATTGTGATAGCCGGTGCTGCCGCCAGTATATCTTTATGTTTTATAAAAAGATCTGAAGGAAAAATAATAAGGTCAGGTGAGTCTCCGCGGGCGATTGCGTTTAAAAGCTCATTTTCAAAATTAATGGGGCTCTTTTTTAAGTATTTAACCATACTGCCGCGGTAGACCTGCCCGAATTTGTGAAAAACATCTCCGAAAGAGTCTTCGGCGTCAAAGCCCCACATAACTACCGTGCCGCCGCCGGAAAAACCCTGACGGAGCCCCGGCAAAAATCCGGTGAGTATCATTATAGCAATGGTTACGAGAACAATCGCGCCTACTATAACTCCTACCTGAAGATAATTCGTAGTCTGCATATTATTCTTTTTTTGTGAATACTAAGCCGTAATGATGGCTTCCGGCCGCGAACTCTTTTACTAAAATGAGGCCTTTGGAAAGGATAACTGTTTTTATTTCTTCTTTGTTTACTTTAGATGAGGGGATAGGGTGAGAGATGTCGTTGTCGTTCCATTCAATGACAAGCAGGCTTCCGCCGGGGCGCAGAACTCTTACAGCTTCGTCCAAAACAGCGCTTTGGTTTGGAGCCTGGAATAATATGTTGGCGACCAAAACTTTATCAACGCCCATGTCGCGCAGACCGCTTCCGCGTGCCAGCTCCAGGTCAGCCCTTGTCGGCTCTATATTAAATACGTGGAAAAGCTTGGCTTTGGCGCGGGTCGTTTCGAGCGCCTCCAGCCTTATGTCAAAAGCATAAATCTTGCCGTTGGACCCGACTTTTTGGCCCAATGGAATATCATAAAACCCCGGTCCGCAGCCGAAATCGGCCACCTTTTCCCCGGTCCTTACATCCCAATTTTGCAATACTTGTTCAGGGTTCAAAAATCCTTGGGGAGGCATATATGATTTTATTTTACCAAAATAAAATCACTTCGCGCAAGCGGCGAGCATGCCGCTTCGCACGGGCGAAGCGGCTAGCACAAGCCCTATTTCTTCTGCCTTCTGATGAAAGCGGGGATAGAGTCCCATTCGGAGTCTTCCGGGGTCGGATTTTCTTTTTTGCTGAAACTGGAAGCTCCGGAGAAGATACTGCCGATGCCGGAGCCGTTTGTGCGGTTTCCGTCGCTCGTGTTTTGTTCAATTGCGTTTTTGATGTCGGCTTTCGCGTCCGCGGTTTTAGAGATGTTCGCGGTTTTAGCGGAAAATCCGCCGAAAAGAGTCGGCGCTTTGCCGGTAGCGCCGTCCGGAAAACCGGAAGCAATAACGGTAATTTTTAATTGTCCTTTTTTTAACCTTTCGTCCTGTATTGCCCCGAAAATGACTTTTGCGTCGGAATCAATTGATTCGGTAATAACTTTGGCGGCGCTTTGAATTTCCCACATGGTCATATCCGGTCCTCCTGCGATGGCAAAAAGCACGCCTCTTGCGCCGTTGATGGAAACGTCCAGCAAAGGCGAGGAAATCGCCGTTTTGGCCGCTTCTTCCGCGCGTGATTCTCCTTCGGCGTGTCCGATGCCCATAAGAGCGGAACCGGCGTTCTGCATTATAGATTTTACGTCGGCAAAGTCCACGTTGATTACACCCGGCATTGTAATAAGGTCGGAGATACCCTCAACGGCGTGGCGCAAAACTTCGTCACACATTGAAAAAGCCGAAAGGAAAGAGGTGTCTTTGGAAACTACCGAAAGAAGCTTGTCGTTCGGGATGATAATGAGCGCGTCAACCGCTTCACGCAGGCGCGAGAGTCCTGATTCGGCGAGGCGCGCGCGCTCCGCTCCTTCAAAAGCGAACGGCCGCGTAACAACTCCGATGGTAAGCGCTCCCTGTGATTTTGCGGCTTGCGCCACAACCGGCGCTCCGCCTGTACCCGTGCCTCCTCCCATTCCGCAGGTAACAAAAACCATGTCGGCGCCTTTCAGCGCTTCCAGTATTTCGTCGCGAGTTTCTTCGGCGGCCTGTCGTCCAAGTTCAGGATTCATTCCTGTTCCCAAACCCTTGGTCAGTCCTTTGCCGATGCGTATTTTTTTGTGCGCCAGGCTTTGGTGAAGGTCCTGCGCGTCGGTGTTTACGGCAAGAAATTCAACTCCGCGGACCTTGGATTTTACCATGTGGTTCACGGCGTTTTTGCCGGAGCCTCCGACTCCGACAACTTTAATCCTCGCAAACGATTCTATTTCAGGTTTTATCTGCGGCATAATCCCGATTTACATTATTTATTAATTTAGATAATCGAGAATCCGCGATTCATGACGAAGTCAGAATCGGGATTTCGCACCCATACTAGCGCACAATAAAAATCGCGCAAGAGTTGACAAGGAGAAAACTTGTGATGTTTTTCTTTATGGTAAAAAAGCGCGGAACCAGCGCATAATGGTTTCTTTAGAACCTCTCGCAGAAGTCCCGCCGCCGATATGTTTTTCCAAAGCCACAAGAGCAATGCCGACCGCTCCGGCCCACGCCGGATTTTTTACTTTATCGTGCAGTCCTCCTAAATTATTTATCTCGGCGAGGCGCGCTGGAAGTTTTAAATGTTCGCGGGTGTAGTCGGCAATTCCCGGCAGGTTTGACCCGCCTCCGGCGATGACCACTCCTCCGGGCAGGAGCCCTTCGCGCCCGACTTTCTTTAAGTGTTTTTCGGTAAGTTCAAAAATATCCGAAAGCCTGTCTTCAATGATGTCTGTAAGTTTTTTTCTGGAATAGTGCCCGTAGACAATGTCATCGGCTGAGTTTTTGGCGGATTTTTTTGAAATATGCGCTTCGGAATTTTTTTCCACTGTTCCGTAATTTATTTTTAATTTCTCCGCTTCTTCAATCGGGATCTGAAAACCTACCGCGATGTCATTGGTAATATGCCCGGAACCTATGGGAAATACTTCAAGCGAATAAGGATAATTTTCTTCAAATATACAAAGAGAGGTGGTTGAGAAGCCGATGTCCAAAACCATCACGCCGAACTCTTTTTCCCGCTTGGAGAGAATCGCTTCCGCAACCGCCATGGGAAGCGAGATTGCATCCTCCAATGATACACCGGCTTCGTCAAAGGTTTTCAGGATACTTTTGAAATGCTGTGCGAAGACGGTAATAAACAGCGTTTCTGCTTCAAGTTTTAGGCCGGAAAGTCCGACAGGGTCGTGGGTAATTGTTTCGTTGTCTATTTTGTATGAAATAGGTATTGAGTGGAGTATTTCGCGGTTTTGTATGCGGACAAGGTTGTTTTCGGAAGCTGCGACGGCGCGTTTTAAGTCCTCTTTGGAAACTTCTCCGTCTGCGCGCGAAACCGCGACCAATCCTTTTGATTTCTGAAAGCTCAAGCCTACTCCGCCTATTCCGGCGTAGACATTTCCGTTTCCGGCATTGGTTGATTTTTTCAGCGCCTCAAAAGCACCGGACAAAGATTTTGCGGCGGCATCAATATTAACAATGACGCCCTTGCGCAGACCCTCGGACAATGCTGCCCCCGCACCGACAACTTTAACCGAACCGTCCGCGCCGGCCTCCAAAGCAACCGCTTTTATTGATTCGGTTCCGAGGTCTATTCCTATTGCGCCGTAAGTTCTCATTTTTTATGTAATATTTTTTTCTCTAAATGTTCCATTTTTTCCGCGGCTTTATTTTTTTTATGGTCATATCCCAAAAGGTGGAGCGATCCGTGCAGAAAAAGATAAGGGAGATTTTTTTCTTTCGCGTTTAAAAAAATTTCTCCTGTACCCGTCTGCCGTCCGGGCAGGTTTTTTTCAAGAAGGAACGAAAGTACGTTTGCGGGCTTGTTTTTACCGCGGTATTTTTTGTTCAGCCTTCTCATCAGGGAAGGAGGGGCAAATACCGCGGAGAGCCAGAAACTATTTCCGCTTTTGTAAAATATTTTTTTGTAAAGTTTCTTGTAAGCGCCGTACCGTACGCGCTTTCCGCTCAAATTTTTAAACTCTATCATTCTTTCTGAAGCTCATTTTTTAGTGCCACCGACACTCTGTCGCCCGAAGCCTTGCCTTTTAAGGTGGGCATAATTATTTTCATTGCTTTGCCGAAATCTTTCTCTCCGCTTGCACCCGATTCGCGCACGCCGTCGCGGACTATCCTGACAATGTCTTCGTCCGAGATTTCCGGCGGCAAATATTCTTTTAATACCAAAAGCTCGGACTCTTCTTTTTTGGCAAGGTCTTCTCTGCCGCCTTTTCTGAATTCTTCCGCCGCGTCTTTTCTTTTTTTGAGTTCCGAGGAAATTACATCCAAAATTTCCCGGTCGGAAAGTCCCAGGTCTTTTTTCCGCAATTCAATTGCTTTGTTTGAAACGGCGGCGGAAACCATGCGCAGGGTTGAAAGCCTGATGGCTCCTTCCGCGCCGCTCTTTAAAGCGGTTTTGATGTCTTCAGAAATTTTATCTTTTAGCGTCATATAAAAATAACAATTATATATATAATTGTATTACTAAATAAGAATATTGTAAATTTTCCGCGGGTATTACTACTGGACTTTACCCAGTTTACGCTGTTTTGCGTTCTCTTTTTGCCAGGCAAGGCGCCTCAAAGCCTCCTTTTTCTTCTGGTATTGGGAAGGCAGGTCGGCGTGATAGCGGCCGCTTCTGGCGCGGGTCAAAAAACCGCTCTGTTGAAGCATTTTATTGAAGCGCCGGAGAAGACTTCCGGTCGACTCGTTCTCTCTTTTTCGTACTTCTACCATAAATTAAGCGTCATTAGACATTAATACTGCCAGGCTTATTTTTAGCCCATCCGCCCAAAATATGCAAGTGGATATGGTCTACTATCTGCCCGCCTTCCTTTCCTACATTAAAGACCAGCTTGTATCCCGAAAGCCCTAATTTCTCGGCCGAGTCCTTGGCCGTGTGTATAAGATGCCCAATTAAAGCCTCGTCTTCGTGGCTTACTTCTTTAATTGAAGGGATGTGTTTTTTGGAAACCACCAGATAATGAACAGGCGCGGAAGGGTAGATGTCTTTAAAGACCACAACGCTGTCCGATTCCATAAGTATCTCGGCGGGGTCCTGTTTTGCGGCTATTTTGCAAAAAATGCAGGAATCCATGCTATTTATAATGATTGTTAATATCTAAAATTTCAATAGTATTATTGGTTCTAAATATAAAAATAGCCCGATATTTTTTGTCGATTCTAAAACTCCAGATGCGGAGATGTTTTGGCGCTAATATTTCGGTTTCCAGGCTTGGATGGAAGGCGTTGCCCTCAAAAAACTCTTTTTGTTTAATAAATTTTTTCTCCAGTTTGTGTTTCTGGAGATATTTGGTCAGCTCTTTGGATAAGGGCAGAATCTTCATGCTTTGAAATAGGACGACCGCTTAAGTCCTTTTTCAAGGCTTTTCAAAAACTTAACACTATATTTTTTAGTGGCCCTAAAACCAGTCAAAACTTCTTTTGTGCTGTGGGTAGATGGTGAGGCAAAAAGATCGCCTTCAATTATCTGGCGAAGCTGCTCGTATCTCATTTTTTTCTCAACCAGTTCTTTATATTCTTTTTTTGGTATTGTTACCGTGACCATATTTCAAGTATAACACGAAGCATCGTGAAATTCAAATAGCATTAAAAATGTGCTATTATTGAGGCATGAAACAAAAAACTTGTTTATTTGTTAGCGCTTTTGTTCTTATAATCATTCTCTCTTTTTCTGCTTTTGCGGCACGGGCCGAAGAGCCGAATTTGGATTTAATTGTCCAACAGCTCCAGCTCAAAATTAAAGATTTACAGCAGCAAATTACCACACTGCAACAACAGCTTGAATCGGCCAAAACGGCAGCGGCACGTATAAGTGAAATTTCAAAATTCACTAAGACATTGCAAAGAGGAATGACCGGCGACGAAGTAAAAGAATTGCAAGAATTTCTTAAGCAGTTTCCTGAAATTTATCCCGAAGGACTGGTAACAGGATATTTCGGTTCGCTTACCGAAGCGGCTGTTAAAAGATTGCAGGAACAAAATGGTATTGAGACCGTAGGAGTAGTCGGGCCAAAAACAAGAGCAAAATTAAATGAACTTGTTTCCGGCGGAGCCGGCAATTCTGATGTTGTTCCGCCAGGATTACTTATTGCACCAGGCTTGCAAAATATAATATCAACTACCACACAAGCGACTACAACGACGGCAACTGCGACCACAACTCCGTCGGGAACAATTCCTGCGACACCCGCAATACCTGCTATTCCGTCTGGTGGCGGAGGTGGTAGCGCTACGCCGGCAACTCCAGCAATTCCGGCTACACCAACATCTTCCAGCGACACAACTCCGCCGATAATTTCAAATATTCAGGCTACAAATATAACTGAAACATCGGCAGCGATTATTTGGACAACGGATGAGGCGGCAAGTAGTGAGGTAATTTATACAATAAGCTCTCCCGTTGCAGGCACAACAACCAGTAAAGTCAGTGGTGCTAACAGCGCGACTAACCACACTGTGAATCTATCTAATCTCATATACTCTCAAATCTATTATTATGTAGTTGTTTCAAAAGACGCGGTTGGGAATGCTGCAACAAGCAGTGAACAATCTTTTACTACAATAAGCCCAATAACATCACCAAATTCGAATCCATCTAATAATCGTTCAATTCCCTCGATTGCAGTCATTGGTCAGATAACTGGACTAAACCATCCCGCAGGAATTGCAGTAAATCCTTTGGGTAAGATTTACGTCGCTGACTATCATAATGACAATATCAAAGTCTACGATTCTGATTTAAACCTAATTCAGACTCTCGGAAGCGCTCGCGGAAGTACGCCGGGTCAATTTAGTGAGCCGTGGGACATAGCTTTTGATTCTTTGGGAAATGCATATATAACAGACACAAATAATAGACGTGTGCAGGTTTTTTCGCCCGAAGGTATCTATTTAAGAGAATTTCCATCTTCAGCCTATCAAGGAATTTCAGTAAATAGTGATGGATTGTTTTATGTTTCGGGAAGGGCCATTGAAGTATTCAATAGTGCTGGGCAAAAAATTGCAGACTTGGCTTTGGGTCAGAACTACTACCCTCGAAATATAGCCATCGATGCAAGTAATCGCGTTTATTTTTCCAACTGGGGCAATGAATCAGTAGGTCCGCCGTCTTATCAGAGGGTTTATGACGATAATAGTTCCATAACTATCCAAACTCCCCAAGGGGAACTTATTAACAAGATAGCTCTGGATTATGTGCCATATTTCATTGATGTAGATGATAAATTCAGAATATGGGTGGCAGATCACACGAATGGTAAAATAAAAGTTTATGACTCCAAAGGAGTATATATCACAGAATTCGATCTTCCTTTTAGCGCTTGTAATATTTGTGGCTCTTCGTTCTTAAACCTCAACACCGGCAATCCCGTTGGATTGGAAATTCACGGCAATAAACTTTATGCGTCTGTAATGTATGATAATCTTGTTCGAGTTTATTCTATCAGCAACTAATTTAGTTTTAGTTTAGGGCTATAACAAACAAAATAAATTCCAAACAAGAGTTAGTTGTTGAATGAGATAGCGGCTTCATCGAAAGTATTTCTAAAAAATACTCCATGAGAGAAATGGTAGTGGATGTAGGCACTACTTATTTTTAATTTCCAAAAATTAAGGAAAAAAGAAAGTTCTCAAAGGAAAATAACCCTTTTTATTTTTTCAGTTCAATTTTAATTCTTTCCAGGAGTTTATTTTGCTGAACAATCTCCTGCGTGCCTTCGTGCATGTTGCGCATGATGACGGAGCCTTCCATGGCTTCTTTCTGTCCGATGATGAGCGCGAGCTTGGCGCCTATCTTTGCGGCGATATTCAGCTGGGTTTTTAAGTTGTCGCGAGTAAGGGATTCTCCGACGGGAATTCCGGCCTCCCGCAATTCTTCCATCAGCCTGAAGCTGCGTTTTTTGGCGGCAAGGCCGATTTGGACAAGGAAGACTTTCGGTGGAGGAACTTTTTTCGCGGGGAGATTAAGCCGTTTCATTTCCTGAAGAACCCTTTCCAAGCCCAGTCCTCCTCCTACCGCCGGCAAAGATTTCGCGCCTAGTATCGCGGCAAGCTCGTCGTAGCGCCCGCCCCCGCCTAAAGCCAGGGGCGCGGAATTTTCTTCCGCGTGATTATTGCCGTTTTTCTTTGTCTGGTCTCCGGCGTTTTCCGCGTCTCTTTTTTCTTCTTCAAGAAAAATCTCAAAAACAGTGCGTCCGTAGTAGTCGAATCCTCTTGCGAGATAATGGTCCAAAAAGTAGGGGATTTGTCCTTCATCTAAAAATTCCAGAACGCCCTTGAAATGGTTTTTGCACCCCTCGCACAGATGGTCTATTATTTTCGGCGCCTGCGGACGCAATTCCACACATTCTTCTTCTTTGCAGTCCAACAGCCTTAATGGATTTTCTTTAAGCCGTCTCTTACAGTCTTTGCAAAGATAGTTGAATTTCTTTTTATAGTAAGCAATCAGATCTTTTTTATATGCCGGCCGGCATTCTTTGTCGCCGAGGCTGTTCATATGGATTATCACGTTCTCAAAACCGAGTTCTTTCAGCGTTAGATATAAAATTTTAATGACTATCGCGTCAATAATCGGGTCCGATTCGCCAAGCGCCTCAAGTCCGAATTGCCTGTGTTCGCGGAATCTTCCGCGTTGGGGTTTTTCATGTCTGAAAAGTGAACCGCAATAATAGAGCTTGACCGGCTGCGGCCAGGAGACCATTCCGTTCTCAAAATAAGCGCGTACGGCAGGTGCCGTGCCTTCGGGGCGCAAAGCCAGAAAATCCCCGCCTCGTGAGCGGAAAGTATACATTTCTTTCTCAACCACGTCGGAAGTCTCGCCTAAAGGCCTCAAAAAGAGGTCTGCGAATTCCAAGTGAGGCGTTTGTATAGGCAAAAATCCGTAAAATTCCGCGATAGACTTCGCTTTTTCAAATATCTTTTCTATGTAACGCAAATCACCGTGCAGGACATCATGCATTCCTTTGGGCGTGCGTATCATCTCTTTTTTTGCTTTTTTCGGCATATTATATTAATTTCATTATTTTATATTAATTAGTACGTCGGGACAATTCCGGCTTTAGCTATCGGCCACAGGCGCAGAAAAACCCTTCCTGTGATATTCTTTTTCGGCAACGGCCCCCAAACGCGCGAGTCCGAGCTTGCCGTACGGTTGTCGCCCATCACAAAATATTGATTGTCTTCCAGCTGTACGGTTTTATCGGGCCCGGTCTGGAGATTTTTAGGCAGATATTGTTCGGGAACAACGGCGTCATTAACAAAAACCTGGCCGGTTTTTATTTCCACGGTCTCTCCCGGCAGGCCGATGATGCGTTTTATAAAAAATTCGGACGGCTGCAGAGGATAACGGAAAATTATAACTTCTCCGCGTTTGGGAGCGCCGAAAGCATAGGAAAGTTCGTCGATTATCAGATATTCGCCGTTGTGGAAATTCGGCTCCATAGAAGCACCTTCAACTATAAAAGGCTGGGCAATCCATGTGCGGATGGGGATGACGATAAGAAGTGAGATGATGATGACTTTTATGATTTCCCAAGCCGTGCTTTCTTTTTTTTCTTCTGGCATAATATTCATATATGATACGCTTAATTTTGGGTTTGGGCAATCCGGGCAGAGAATACGAAAATACCCGCCACAATACCGGCAGAGACGCGGCGGTGTTTTTTTCCGCCAAAGGCGGACCAGCCTCGGGCTGGGCCAGAAGTGAATTTGAATATGATAAAAAGTCTAATGCCCTCATAGCCACAATCAAAACGGGAAAAAAGTCTATTACAGTGGCTTTGCCTGAAACATTTATGAACAAGTCGGGAAGCGCCGCTGCGAAATTGTTCAGGGCGAAAAAAGAGAACGAAGACCTCGTCGTCATTCACGACGACCTGGATATCGCTTTGGGGAGATTTAAAATTTCTTACGGAAAAAATTCAGGCGGGCACAAGGGCGTGGAATCGGTCATGCGCGCGCTCAAAACCAAAAAATTCGTCCGCATCCGCATCGGTGTTTCGCCGAAGCACAAACCCGATTCAAAAGACGTGATAAAATTCATCGTCGGAAAATTCAAGCCCGCAGAAGCCGACATGGTCAAAAAGACTTTTAAAAAAATCGCGGAAGCGCTTGAATGCATGGCAACCGATTCGCTTGATAAAGCGATGAGTGAGTTTAATAAATAGTATGTTATAATTATTTTATGCTACAAATCATTCTATTTATATTAGGAATTGTTGGCTTAATAAAGAAAAGGATCAAAATAACTTCCAAGCGCGAATTGACCGGCAAGCCGGTAGTTGCCCTTTCAATTTTTTATTTACTGATGGCGCTAGTATTGTTATTGATGGGAGCGGTGCCGCAAATTCTTTTTATCGTGATCGGTATTGTGTTCGTAGTAACCTTGATCGTAATTATTTTTGCCGGTTCGCCGATTGATTCATCTCAACTTTCTGCACAAAACACAAATGTTCCAACCCAGCCGCATAATAAAAAAAAGATAATTCTTATTGTGGGTATAATATTAGTATTAGGGTTTTTAGGAGTAATAGCATCCGGTATTTGGGTTTATAAAACTACCAAAGAAAAATGCGGACATTTGGGCAATGGATATGTTTATGTCCCAGGCTCTGGGTGTGTATTACAAGATTCAATCGAAAAGAGATAAAACATGGAAAAATTTAAACGAATTATTTTTGGAGTTGGGAGGTTTCTGCTAATTAGTTTTTTGCTCATTGATCTATTCCTTATCGCAAGCCGATTATTATTTGGTGGTTATGCCAAATACAATTCTTTATTAGATTTTTTGACACTAGGATTTATTGTCGTTGTTTTATTTTTAATTTTTACAAATAGATCTTCCCGGTATATGTGGGCGTCTGTAGCAATAACTGTTCATTTACTTTATAACGAATTAGACAGAGTGTTTAGAGTAACCAAGGGAAAATTTGAACGAACAGATTTTGATAATATTATCTTCTTTTTATTCTTTATTTTGCTGGCATTATTGCTTAATTATTTCTCTAGATCTGGCGGTCAGTTTGACCAACAAAGTTCTAGCAAGTGGTCAAATATTATTTTCATTATACTTGCGGTATTTTTGGTTGGGTTGTTCGGTATTATTATTTGGGTCAATAGTCTTGGTTTGCACCGATAAAAAACTTTCAAAAGAATTTCTGAGGCGCTTAAATGCATGGCCACCGATTCGCTTGATAAAGCAATGAGTGAGTACAATAAATAAATATGGAAAACAATAAGCCGCCATTTGAGGGGAAAGAGGCCGAGGAATTCATGAAGGCGTTGATTGAACTCGAGAAGGGCGGCATAAATGAAAATGCGTCGAACTCTAAAAAAGCTTTGAGAAGAAAAATCTATGCCTCTGTAATTTTTTTGATAATTTTGATTAAATCCCTCGCATTTGTGGAACATTATGATGTGGATAGGGATCCGGCAGCTTTGCTGGTGGCAATAGCCTTGGTCGGGTTTATGTGTGTTCTTTTCAGTCAGCGCTTAGGCTCTTTGAAGGGATATATAAGTGTACAAGGCAGCGGAACATATATTAATAAAGCATCGCCTCCGACTGTCGTTGAATTTATGGGCTGGATACTGCTTCTGTTGCCGGTTGTAATATTCTTATTGTCGTTTTTTTGAATTGGCGCAATGAGCGAGTTTAGCGGAAAATAAAAAAAACTGCCCAGCAGTTGCGGGGCAGTTTTTTTATATTTCTTTTATTAGGACGGTATGGTTGTGGCTTATCAGATAATGCACTTCTTTATCTTGCAGGTCATATCCAAAAATGCGCGTATGAGTCTCGTCCCGGTCGTAATTAAACCGGTCATCGTTTTTCAGTTCCATTTTTTCGAAGATTTTGCCGTCCCTGTCGAAAATAGTTATTTGAAACATGGTAGGCATAAAAAGAAGCGTTTCTAAGTCTATTTTACCGGACACTTTGCTTTCTGTCAATTTTCTGATAGAGTTTAAAAACCCTCAATGCAAAAGGCTTCGGAGGATAAATTTGAAGACAAATTTAGAGAAAATTCTAATAGCCGCGGTTACCCCCTCCTTTTTGGAAAAGGAGGCATCTTGGTTTACGCAAAATTTTAATGAGATTGAAAAAAGCCGGAGAGAACACGAATGGTACAGGAGAAATACGGAAATTTTTGAGGCCGGGCAGAAAATAAAGCTTTCGGAGTTTTTGAGAAGAGTCGCGGAGCTTGGCTATACAAAGGCATGGGAAACCCAAAACCGCGGGGAGTTTTCGCAAAGAGGAGGGGTAATACACATTTTTCCGATAAATTATGATGAGGTTTTGACGATTGAGTTTGAGGGGAATTATTTGGCGGAAATAACCCTGCCTGCCGGCAGGCAGGCCCCCGCCCCCCTTACTTTAAGGGGGGAGAATAATGAAGTTATTTATAAAAATCCCGGCAAATTTAGCCCCCTTAAGGCAAGGGGGCAGCGAAGCGGGGGTTATAAAATTGGCTTTCGCCCAGGCGACTACGTGGTACACATTGACCACGGTATCGGGATTTTTCGCGGCGAGCGGGGCGAAGATTTTGTCATTGAATATGCCGCGCCCCGCCGACAGCCTGGCGGCAGTCAGGCGGGCAAGCCAAAATCTGAACACGGTGATCCCGATCTTCTCTTTGTGCCGAAAAAAGAGATAAAAAGGCTATCGCCTTATCTTGGTTTTAAAAAACCGGAAATCCACCGGCTGGGAACGCCGATATGGAATATTACAAAAAGAAAAGCAAAAGAAGATATTATTGTTTTTGCGAAAGAGCTTTTGGCTTCGCTGGCCGCGCGGAAGATTGTTACGCGCCCTCCATACCATCAAAATAAAGAAATGGAGGAAGAGCTAGTTGCCAATTTTCCCCATGAGCATACCGCTGACCAGTCAAAGGCTATCGCGGAAGTTTGGGAAGATATGTCGCTCGGAGTCCCGATGGAGCGCGTGCTTACCGGAGACGTCGGTTTCGGAAAAACCGAGGTTGCAATCGCTGCGGCTTTGCGCGCGGTGCTCAACGACAGGCAGGTGGCCGTGCTCGCACCCACAACGATATTGGCGGACCAGCACTTTGATGTTTTCAGCGAAAGATTAAAAAGCTTCGGCGTGGAGATAGCCCGGCTGACAAGGCTGGAGTCTTCCGAGCAAATTAAAAAGATACTAAAAAAAATAGAAATTGGTGCGGTTGATGTCGTAATAGGGACGCATAAAATTCTGGGTTTGAAATTTTCCGCCCAAGGCGCCCGCCTGCCGGACGGGCAGGGACTAGCCTTGGGCTGGAAAAAGCTCGGACTGCTTATCATCGACGAAGAACAAAAATTCGGGGTCGCGCATAAAGAGCGTTTTAAAAAATTAATTCCGGAGCTGGATGTTTTGTCGCTGTCCGCAACGCCTATTCCCAGAACCCTAAATATCGCGCTTTCGGGTATTCAGCCGATATCGAGCATTGAGACCGCGCCCGCGGGAAAATCGGAAATTAAAACTTTTGTGTTGCCGAAACCGGCCCTAGGCCGGTCCGCCGCGGGCGGAAATAATATTATAAAGTCGGCTATTGAGTTTGAATTAAACCGTGGCGGACAAATTTATTTTTTGGCGAACCGCATCCATAAAATACCGCGGTTAATTGAAGAGATAAAATCCCTGAATACAAAAGCAAGGATAGCCGTACTGCACGGAAGAATGAAAGATGAGCAGATAATCGGCACAATGCACGATTTCCGGGCGCACAAATCCGACCTTTTGGTTTCAACCACCATCATTGAGAACGGGATGGACCTTTCCAATGTGAATACTTTAATTGTGGAAGACTCCACGCGTTTCGGGCTCTCGCAGGCGCATCAATTGCGGGGAAGGATAGGGCGGGGGAAAAACGAGGGTTTTGCGTATTTTCTTTACCCGACGCATAAATTAAAAGAAAAAGCCGCCGAAAGACTGGAAGCGCTTGAGCGTTTTTCGTGGTTGGGAGCCGGTTTGGAGATTGCGAAGCGCGATCTGGAGATACGGGGCGCGGGAAATATTCTGGGCAAAGCGCAATCGGGCATCGCTTACCGCGTCGGCCTCAATTTATATTATGAGCTTCTGGAAGAGGCGGTTGCGGAGCTGAAAAGAGATTGATAAAAACGCACCGGCGTGCTATGCATGAAATAGAATTTTTACGCGAGGTTTTTGTGGCGGATAGAAACAATCCCAAAAATGACGTCCAAAAAGAAGTTGAAAAAATCCTCCGTGAATTCGTTGATCTTCCATATGGTCTTTTGAACGAGTGTGCCGGAAGATTAACGGAGCTTATCAAAAAAATAAATCTCCGCAGCAAAAAATCCTAGCTTTTCGCTAGGATTTTTTATTCTTCTTTTTTTGCTTCAGGCGCGGGAGGGTTGCTTGGAGCAGCTCCGTCTTTGCCTAAAAATGAAAGCGAGAGTTTGCGGTCTTCGGGGTGGAAGACGGCTATCTGGAACACGTAAGATTTTCCGGTCTCCACCAGTTCCCGCATTCTTTTTTCCGTGCCAAATTCGGATATGTGCGCGAGGCCGTAGATGCCGGAGTCGCCCAAAAGCACCAATGCCCCAAATTTGTTCAGGCGCAATACTTTGCCTTCAACAATATCTCCTTTGTTGTATTTATCTTTGCCTAGCTCCCAAGGGTCTGGCTTCAGCGCTTTTACCGAAAGGGAGATTTTGTCGCCTTCTATGGAAATAATCTTGGCTTTTATTTTTTCGCCTATCTTGAAAAAATTTGCCGGGCTTTCAACGAGACCCCAGTCGAGCTCCGAAATATGCGCGAGCCCTTCCAGCCCTTCTTCTATTTTTATAAAGATGCCGAACTCAACTATGCCAGTAATTTCGCCTTCAACGATATCTTCAATTTTATATTTTTTTACGATCTTCTTTATTTCTTCGGAACCGCCCGCGCCTTTTTCGGTAAATATCAGTTTTTCTTCTTTCGGTTCAAAATCCAGTATCGTGACGGAAAGAGTTTCGCCGACCAGTTTTTTAAGTTCGTCGGAGATTTTTTCTTTGTCGCCTCCTTCAACTCTCGGGTAGTGGGTTGGTTTTAACTGCGAAGCGGGTAGAAATCCTTTGATGCCTTTCCACTCCATTACTAACCCGCCTTTATTTGAATCCAAAACTTTAATGTCAATGATATCCTGGCCGGCTTTGATTGTGGTTGCTTCTTTCCAAATCATTTCCGAGCCGGCTTCTTTCAAAGAAAGCTCTATTAAACCGTCTTCATTTTCCACGGCGACTATCTTGCCGGATACTTTATCTCCCACTTTTAAGGTCTTAATGATTTCGGTCGCGTTTTGATATTCTTTTCCGTAAACTATTCCTGTGCCGTAGTTTTTAAGGTCAAGATAAAGTTTAGCTCCTTTTTTCTTGATTATTTTGCCGTCGACAACATCGCCAGCTTTCAAAAAGCCCCTTGGGCGGGTTTTTAAGAGCTCTTCCATTATTTGGCTGACTTTTACTTCCTTTTCCAATACTGCTAATACCATGGGTTTGATTATACTCATAGAAAAAAATAAGGCAAGAGGCCGTACAGTTAATCTTACGAGGTACCGTTTAAGATGAATACAATTTGCTGTGCGTATCTATTGCTATGAAATATGCAACGTCTTTTTCGGCCATTTCATATATTGCGCGCAAATCGCCGCCGACGTTTATGCTTCGGCAGCCGTCGTACCTGCCTTGCAATGGATGGCTGCCCAACAGGAGACTAAACGGGTTTTCTAAGAATACAGTCAATTGCTCGTTGAATTTATCTTGCTGTTTCTTGCGCAGTTTTTTATATTGTTTTTTGAAATTTTTATGGAATACAACTTTCATTTTGAACGGAGATATCTGGCCGCATCTTTTGCCGATTGATAGGCGGGGGAAATATTTTTGCCATGTGCATAATCTTCTCGCGCCTCTTGGGCCACACTCTCCAAATAAGAGGTCATTTTTGGGGCAACGGAAAAGCGCAATTCTTCTTCTCTGACTAGTTGTTTTAATTGGGCGTTTATAACCGCGCTTAATGATAGTCCCATCTCTTCGGCTATTCTTTTGGCCTCATCTTTGACCTTTTTGTCGGTTTTTATGTTTATAACGGTTTTCATATATTAAGTATATACCCGGTATATATAATGTCAATACCTAGCTTGTGGACACAACTTGCTTGACCCACAGCCTCCGGTGGTAAGATCAAACAATCCAACTCGGGTTGGATTTTTTGGTTGAATCTGCTACTATTTTACCAATGGTCATTACTTACTACGGTTTATCATGTTTCAAAATCCAAAGCGGGGATACTGTTTTGGCGATTGATCCTTTTTCAAAAGAGTCAGGGTTGGTGCCTCCGCGTTTTGAGTCGCACGCCGTGCTCTCAACCCACGACCACGATAATCATAATAATATTGAAGCGCTTGCTTCCAAAGAAGAAGACGAAGGTGCTTTTAAAATAACCGGCCCGGGCGAATACGAATTTCGCGGGATTACCGTGCGGGGCATTGCTTCTTTTCATGACGCCAAGGGCGGAAAAGCGAAAGGCAAAAATACTATTTATGTAATAGAAATGGAGGGCATGAGGCTTGTGCACATGGGGGATTACGGCGAAAAGGAGCTCCGGAGCGAGGTGCAGGAGGCTTTGGGTACGCCCGATATTTTATTTATACCGGTCGGAGGCGAAGCGGGAGGAACAATTGACGCGGAAGACGCCGCCAAGCTTTTGAACCAAGTTGAGCCGCGCGTGGTTATTCCGATGCATTATAAAATTTCCGGCCTCAAGGACAAGCTCGACGGAGTTGATGTTTTTATGAAAGAAATGGGAGAAAAAGCGGAATCGGAAGAAAAATTCACCATCAAGAAAAAAGACCTGCCTTCGGCGGAACAATCAAAAATAGTTATTTTAAAGACGCCGTAATAAATGAAGGGTCCTCTGGATTATCTTGAAGAATTGCAGGAGAAGCCCGAGGGGACGAGGCGCGCTTTTGCCGTTGCGTCGGTACTTGTCATAATGACGGTCATTGTTTCTTTGTGGTTTGCCACTTTTTCAATTTCAGACTCCGGCAATTCTGTGGCCACCGCGGCAGGTTCTTCGGAAGACCAGCCTTCGCCGTTCACGCTTTTCTGGAATTACGCCAAAGACACGATTTCACAGGTTAAAGACAAAATTTCTGAAGCTAAAACAGAAGTTTCCAAATTGCAAGATGGTCTGGCGACAACAACCGACTCCATAGCTACCTCCACTGATTCTATTGCTACCTCTACTGACTCTACAGCCACCTCGACGGATATTGAATAAAAAAACGCCCGCGACTCTTGTGGTCGGGGCGGGATTGCGAACATTTACGGAACCTTATTTTTACGTATCTTTTGTTTTAACCGCATTTTGAAGTCCTTCAAGCTTGGATTGCGAAAAAACTTTTTCGATGCCGAAATCTTGTGCCAATTTTTCGTCAACATCTGAATATGATGTGAGTAGCCAAACAGGCATTTTAAATCCGGACCGCTTTATTTCCTTGACCAATTCTATCCCGTTCATTCCGCCGTGCATATTGAAATCGGTTGTTATCACAAGTTCTATGCCCTCTACGGAAAACAAACGATCCAAGGCTTCACTTGCGTTATATGCTATAACGATTTCTTTTTGTCCGGCGTCTTTCAGCGTTTTCATTGTATTGCCCAATGCATAAGGAATATCGTTTACAACGAGAATTCTCATAATTTCCACCCTTTCAATATTGGTCAGCCTTGTCGGCCGGTAAATAATCTCACGTCGCGTCTTGCGACATCAATGATATGTCGGTTACTCATTTTTTACTCCTCCTTTTCTTTCTTTTCTTCTCCGCCAATTTTTTTCCACGCCGCGTCGGCAAGCCGTTTTGTCTGCTCTGCCAATGCAATAGTGCAGGCAATCTGGGCTAACCGTGCGGGGTCGCCTTTTATATTAACTGTAGCCATTTCAAAATACATTTTTGACTTTTCGAGCATACTTTTTTCCATTTTCACCTCCGCCGATATTCTAGCAAATATCCATAATTTGTCAATAGCGAGCGGTAAATTTAGCTCTATCTAAATCTGCTTATTTATGCTACAATTTCTAAATAATTCTTATGGCCAGAGAAAAAGAACCCGAAAAATTTCAGGCGATAGGGACAGTTAGTCCCAGAGAGATTGTTGCGGAGATGCAGGAATCGTATTTGGACTATGCGATGTCCGTTATTGTCGCGCGTGCTTTGCCTGACGTAAGAGACGGGTTGAAGCCCGTGCACCGGCGGATACTTTTTGCTATGCACGAAATGGGACTAAACCATAGCGCAAAGTTTAAAAAATCCGCGAATGTGGTCGGAGAAGTATTGGGAAAATATCATCCGCACGGAGACACCGCGGTTTATGATTCTATGGTTCGCATGGCACAGGATTTTGCACTAAGGTATCCATTGATACAAGGGCAGGGTAACTTCGGCTCAATAGACGGCGATTCCGCGGCCGCGATGCGTTATACCGAAAGCAGAATGGCCGCGATTACAACGGAATTGCTTAAAGATATTGATAAGGAAACGGTTGATTTCATTGATAATTATGACGGCTCCAAAAAAGAACCTGTTGTTTTGCCTTCCGCGATACCCCAGCTTCTTTTGAACGGCACAGAAGGAATAGCCGTCGGTATGGCCACAAAAATACCTCCGCATAATTTAACGGAAACGGTGGACGCGACGCTTCATCTTTTGGCGCATCCGAGGGCGACCGTTGAGGACTTGGTTGAGTTTGTAAAAGGGCCTGATTTTCCGACGGGCGGGGTAATTTTTAATAAAAAAGATATTTTGCAGGCGTATGTTACCGGGCGCGGAGGAGTTATCAACAGAGGCGAAGCGGAGATTGTTGAGCGGAAAAACGGCGATTGGCAAATCATAGTCAATTCAATTCCTTATCAGGTAAATAAATCCGAGCTTATCGTCAGGATGGCGGAACTTGTGCACGAGAAAAAATTGGAAGGCATAAGGGACATAAGGGACGAATCGGACAAAGACGGCTTGCGCATAGCGATAGATTTGAAGCGCGACGCCTATCCGCAAAAAGTTCTGAATAATTTATATAAATACACCGACCTTGAGCGTGCGTATCATTTCAATATGATTGCGCTCGTGGACGGAGGGCGCCAGCCGCAGACGCTTTCTTTGAAGGGTATGCTGGACGAATTCATTAAGCACAGGCGCGTGGTGGTAGAGCGCCGCGCCAGATTTGATTTGACGCGCGCGCAGGAGCGGGAGCATATTCTTTTGGGCCTGAAAAAAGCGCTGGACCATATTGACGCAATCATAAAGACAATAAAAAGCTCGGACGATAAAGAAGCGGCGCACAAAAATTTGGTCAAAAAGTTTGATCTGTCGGACAAGCAGGCCGCAGCCATATTGGAAATGCGCCTGCAGACCTTGGCCGGGCTTGAACGCCAAAAAATAGAAGACGAGCTGAAGGAAAAGCAAAAACTTATAAAAGAGCTGAAAGCTCTTTTGGGCGACCCAAAAATGATAGACGGGGTTATTAAAAGCGAACTGGAGGAAATAAATAAAAAATACGGAGATGAAAGGAAAACAAGGGTAATCGCTGGTGCGGCGAAAATTATCTCAAATGAAGATCTTGTGCCGGAAGAGGAAACCATTTTAATTTTGACACAAGGAGGATATGCCAAGCGCATCAAGCCCGAGGAATACAAAGTGCAAAGGCGCGGAGGCAAAGGCGTAATCGGCATGGCCACGAAAGAAGAAGATGTAGCATACGAATTTATTTCAGGTAATACGCACGACGACCTTTTGTTCTTTACGGACTCGGGAAAAGTCTATCAGACAAAAATGTACGAGATACCAGAAGGGACAAGGCAGTCAAAAGGAAAATCCATCGCAAACTTTCTTTCGCTCGGCGCGGAGGAGCGCGCCACTTCAGTTTTACCTGTTCCGAAAGCAAATAAGAAAGAGGTCAATTATATTGCGCTCTCAACGAAGCAAGGAGTCATTAAAAAAGTTGATTCAAAAGATTTTGAAGACGTCAGAAGATCCGGCATCAAAGCGATAAATCTGCAAAAAGGCGATACGTTACGTTTTGCGCGGGTGGTGTTCACTGGCGAAGAGATAGTTCTTTCTTCAAAGCTCGGACAGGCCGTGCGTTTTAAAGAAAAAGACATCCGTTCAATGGGAAGAAGCGCGCAGGGAATCCGCGGAATGAAACTAAAAAAGAACGACGAGCTTGTAGGAATGGATATTTTGCCGTCGGGAGCGAAAAAGCTCGAAATTTTGGCGGTCTCAGAACTTGGTTACGGAAAAAAGACGGAAGTTTCCGAATACCGCCTGCAAAGACGCGGAGGTTCGGGCATCAAAACCATAAAAGTTACGCCAAAGACGGGAAATCTTGTTTCGGCGCAGGTTGTGGCGGAAGATGTTGAAGAGCTGGTTATAATTTCCAAAAAAGGACAGGTTATCCGCGCGCCTCTCGCACAAATTCCGTCGCTCTCGCGCGCAACACAAGGGGTTAGGATTATGAAACTGGACGGCGGAGACAAAGTCGCGTCCGTCGCGCTACTCTAAAACACTATCGAAATGTCGAACGTGTCGAACGTTCAATGTTCGACATTTGAAATGAGATGCGCTATAAGTTACGTATGAAAAATAAAGGCTTTGGAGAAGGTGAATATTTCCATATCTACAATAGAGGCGTAGAGAAACGGCTGATCTTTATGGATGATAAGGATCGCTGGCGCTTTATGACTCTGCTTTTTGTAATGCAGGGCGATTGTGTAATAAATCAAATAAACAGAGTCGTATCTCTTGTCGAACATCGGAGGTTCGACAATGAGATTTTTGAGGATATTTTGGCGATGCCTTATGTTGAACTGGTTAGTTTTTGTTTAATGCCCAATCATTTCCATTTTATTTTAAAGGAAATGAAAGAAGGCGGTATTTCTAAGTTTATGCAAAGATTGTTGGATGCTTATACTAAATATTTCAATATTAGACATGAACGTACTGGACATTTATTTGGCGGAAGATTCCAGTCGGTCCATATTGATACGGATGAATATTTAAATCATCTTTCGGCATATATTCACTTAAATCCATGGGGCCTAAAAGAATGGCGCGGAAAAGAAATCCAATATCCGTGGTCCAGCTTTATGGATTATACAGGAGAGAATAGGTGGGATAAATTTTTAAATCCAAGTATTGTCATGGACAAATTCTCGGGTGCAGAATATAAGTCTTTTGTTGAAGAAACTCCAATTAAGAAGCTTAGAGACCAATTGGACTCGGCATATCTGATTGATTAGCACCAATGTCGAACATCGAAGGTTCGACATTTAAGCGTAAGGATTTTTTTTGTGCTATAATTTAGGCATGCAATTGCCTATTTATGCTAGGGTAGCGCGTATTTATATGCTTTTCATAGGGGTATCTTATTGTGTGTTGGTTATAAATCCTTTCGTTTCTATTATGTTGGGATTTGCTCTGGTCATACCATGGCACAGTTTAGGGGGATCTGATCCGAATCTTTATATTCCCAATATGGTACTGTATTTTATGGCTGTTATTTTGGGTATTTTGAGTCTGATTGCTTTGTATATGGCAGAAAAAAATATCGAATGGATAAAAATCTGGTATGTTTTGGCGGCAATCGCGTTTTTTATTTCATTTAATGAATTAAATAGCCCGAAATTAAACTTGATGTTCGTCATTCCAAATTTTATAAATACCTTTCTTATTTTTATGGCAACATATTCATTGCATTGGGCTTTGAAGCAAAGTAAGCAGGTAATTTCTTAAAATCGTTTCGCGACAAGGTTATCCACACTTGTGGCAATTTTTTTTTTGAGTGAAAATTAAAGTATGAGTGATGCAAAAAATATCCTGTTAAGTGACGAGTCCCGGAAGGGGACTTTTTTTGCCTCGCCCGGCAAAATACAGATGCAGCGCTACTTTACCAAGGAAAATATCCACCCTTACGACGAATTTGAGTGGGAGATGAGGGTGGCTAAGATAACATCCGCCAAGGGAGGAACCATTTTTGAGCAAAAAGACGTTGAAGTGCCCAAATTTTGGTCGCAGACCGCCACGGACATAGTCGCCGAGAAGTATTTTTCCGGGCATATCGGCAAACCAGGCAGAGAATACTCCGCGCGCCAGCTTATAGATCGCGTTGCCGACACTATTACGTTCCACGGCAGGGAACAGGGGTATTTTGCGGGCGACGAGGACGCGCGCATCTTCAATGAAGAGCTTAAATACATATTGATAAATCAGCGGGCGGCGTTCAATTCGCCGGTTTGGTTCAATGTAGGTGTGGAAAAGAAACCGCAATGCTCCGCATGTTTCATTTTATCTATAGAGGATTCCAAAGAATCAATTGCTGAGTGGTACAAGACCGAAATGATGATATTTTCGGGCGGTTCGGGCGCTGGCATCAACCTTTCGGCGCTCCGCTCGTCCAAGGAAAATATTGCCAACCGCGGAAAGTCCTCGGGGCCGGTATCTTTTATGAAGGGCGCGGATGCCATTGCCGGCACAATAAGGTCCGGAGGTAAAACAAGGCGCGCCGCGAAGATGGTTATTTTGAACGCAGACCATCCCGATATAAAACAATTCGTTGATTCCAAATGGAAAGAAGAAGAAAAAGCAAAAGCGCTGATATCGGCGGGGTACGATGATTCCATAGACGGAGAAGTTTACACGAATATTTTTTTCCAGAACGCAAACAATTCCGTCCGCGTTTCAGATAGCTTTATGCACGCTGCGCTGGAAGGCAAAAATTGGGATTTGAAAGCGGTGCGTACGGGTGAGACGATTGACGCGCTGAACGCGAAAGAACTTTTTTCTTCCATCGCCGAGGCGGCGTGGAAGTGCGCAGATCCGGGAATGCAATTTGATACCACTATTAACAAATGGCACACCTGCTCAAACACCGGGCGCATCAACGGTTCAAATCCGTGCAGTGAATACATGCATTTGGACGATTCCGCGTGCAACCTTGCCTCCATCAATCTTTTGAAATTTTCAAACGACGGAATATTCGATGTCCGCTCTTTTCTTTCCACCGTGCGCACTTTGATAATTGCGCAGGATATAATTGTAGGTTTTTCATCTTACCCGACACCGAAGATAGCAAAAAACGCGGTTGATTATCGCCAGCTCGGACTCGGATATGCAAATTTGGGAGCGCTTATGATGAGCCTTGGGCTCCCGTACGATTCGGCAGAGGCGCGCTCATACGCGGGAGCTATCACCTCGCTTATGACGGGAGGGGCATATACGG
>MFHL01000021.1 GCA_001778595.1 Candidatus Giovannonibacteria bacterium RIFCSPHIGHO2_02_FULL_44_11 | reverse complement strand
CAAACCTTTTTGCAAAGAATCATTGTTGATTGAAGTATTTATTTTCAGCGTCGCCCCGATTTTGTAGAGACGTTTAATTTCGTCCGCCGAGAGCGCGCGGTTGTAGATACGCACGTCGTCGATAGTGCCCTTAAACCCATTGGCCGTGTCTCCATCCCAAGTGCCGATTTGAAATGGATTTGGCGCAGTTATGTTGCCAACCGTGCCGGAATCTGAACCCAAAGAAATGCCATCGGCATACAAAGTAATAGTTGCATTATTGCCGCTACGGGTAATAACACCTACAAGATGATGCCAATTCGTATCAACGGCATTAAAAGACTTGTTACTGCCAATATTTCCGAGAGAACCATAAACCGAGAAGCCAAAAATTGAAGTGTTTAAGGAAGAGGCCCAGCCAAGAGAGGCGGAAAAATGTCCAAAAGGAAACTTGGTCCCGGCATAAGCAGTTGAACTTTTCACCCATGCGCCAACCGCAAAATCCGATGTCCCAAAATTAAATGGGACCTCGCTAGTATTGACGTAGTTGGTCCCGTTAAAACTTAACCCCTGGCCGATCCGCCCTATGGCGGATGCCGGTCCATTCGTCAATGTCCCGTCATTTCCCTGACCGCTTCGGTCATAAGCCTTCACGCCCGCCATATCTTTTCCGTCAAAACTCCAATAGCCCACGAGGCCCTTGGTTAGGCCTGTATAATTAGGATGGTTTAAAATAATGCCGGCGTGCGTTTTTAGCGCGCCGCTAAAAATTATTAAAAAAGTTATGAAAACAAGAAAATAGCCTTTTTTCATCATTGGAACTTCCATGTGGCGAGTATCTTGGAAAGGTCGTCGGTAAAGCTTTTTAACGCCGTGACCTGATAAAGATTGCCTTCATACACGAACCACACTTCAATATTTTCGTCCGTCATAAATGCGAGCGCATCCTTTCCGGCAAGGGAGAAATTTTGCGCCTGCCTTATCTGTATGTCCGGAATATCTTTTTTGATGCGCTCGGGAGTAATCGGCCCTTCTTCATCGAAACCGTTTATATATATCTGAAAAATTTTACTGTCCCTCCCTTCCGCGAGCACGGTGAAACCCTGGTCTTCGTCTATTTCACGGATATCAAAGCCGTCGGGATAGCTGAAACTAAAACCATAATCAATATTTTCATAATTTTGGGGATACGCCGAAGTGTCGGGGTTTGCCGAGGCAGCCTGAAAAGAATTGCTGAAATTAAAATCCGGTAAAACGATTTTTTCAGGAGAGCCGCCTTTTTTCATAAAAAGCACCGCTCCGCCCACAAGGACCAAAACCGCCAAAAAGGCCGTTATAAGTTTGCCTAATTTAGTCATATAATTATTATATACGAAATATGCCAAAAAGCGACATCAAGGAGTTCATAGATTTCTTCCACGACGCCTCCACAAAGACGCGCGGGGTATCGGCCATTATCGTCCGCGGGAGGGACGGCAGGCTTGTGCAAAGAGCTCTTAAAATATTCTCCAGAACACAGCTTGAAATGATGGCTGTCTGGTTTTTGGCGAACAAAACGAAACTGAAGCCCGCGATAGGCACAATGCTTTCAAAGAAGCTGATGGAAGAGCTTGAGCTGAAACTGAAGCATCACAGCTTCTGGAAAGAGCTGGACGAAATTTACGAAAAATATTATCCTAGACAGATGTATTTGAGCGAATTGGGAATAAAAAAAATAAATGACAATGATAGTACAAAAAGAAAATAAAGTTTTAAGAAAAAGCGCCCAGAACGTCGGAAACCCCGCATCCGCCGGCATAAAAACGCTGATAGAAAAAATGGCAAAGGCAATGTTCAGAGAGCCCGACGGCATAGGCATCGCCGCTCCGCAAATCGGTGAATCTTTGCGGGTGTTTTTGGTGGCTGGAGAAGTTATTTCTTCAACAACCGAAGAATTAAGGCAAAAAGGAAAACCTGCCGAGCAAACTTATGTCGCTTTCATAAATCCGGTTTTCAAAAAAGTTTCCGTAAAAAAAAATAAGGACGTTGAAGGATGCCTGTCGGTGCGCGGAATATACGGCGAGGTTACAAGGCCGGAAAAACTTACGATAGAATATTTTGACGAGCACGGCAAAAAACATTCCCGCGGGGCTTCGGGGCTTTTCGCCCGTGTTATTCAGCACGAAATGGACCATCTTGAAGGCACGCTTTTTATTGATAAAGCGAAGAATGTTCACAAGATTCAGGCGGAGATGCCTCAAACCGCGCAAACATGAAAATAGTATTCTTCGGAACATCTGAATTTGCGGTGCCGGCGCTGGAAGCGCTTACAAAAGCGGGCTTGGCTCCGGTTGCGGTTGTCACCTCGCCCGACAAGCCGTCAGGAAGAGGGCTCAAAATCAGCTCTCCTCCCGTCAAACAATTTTTGAAAGACGCCCGAATTGTAATAATGCAGCCCGAAACACTGGATGAAAAGTTCATACAAAAAATACGAGATTTGAAGCCCGACATCGGAGTTGTGGCCGCATACGGTAAAATTCTCCCGAAAGCGCTTATTGAAGCTTTCCCTTACGGCATCTTAAACATCCATCCTTCTCTGCTTCCGAAATACCGCGGGGCTTCGCCTATTGAATACACCGTCCTTGCCGGCGAAGAAAATAATACGGGAGTTTCAATTATTCTTTTAGACGAAAAAATGGACCATGGTCCGGTTTTGGTGCAAAGCAAATTGGCACTTGGCGGTGAGACCGCCAAGTTAACATATTTCGAGCTTCACGACGCGCTGGCCAAGCTCGGCGCGGAGATGATTGTTGATACTCTGCCGAAATGGATTGAGAAAAAGATAGAGGCGATACCGCAGGAAGACGAAAAAGCAACTTTTACCAAACTTATTGAAAAAGAAAACGGCAAAATAGACTGGGAACAGCCCGCCGCATTCATTGAGCGTATGACGCGCGCGTACGAAAAATGGCCCGGTGCTTACGCAGAGCTCGGCGGAGGGGTTTTAAAAATAAAAAAAAGCGAGGTCGTGGAAAGACATCTGACCATGCAGGCCGGAACCGTGTTTGAAAAAGACGGCTTCCCTTGCGTCGCCTGCGGTGAACGGGCTCTTAAGCTTTTAACCGTACAGCCCGAAGGCAAAAACGAAATGCCCGGCGATGCGTATTTGCGCGGGCATAGGGAGATTTTAACCTAGAAAAGCAAAAAGGTTGCTTACTTTTCTAGAGCCCCTCCTTTTCCAAATCCGACAAAAGTTTTTTGGCTTGGGAGGAAAGTTTTTTCGGAAGTTTCGGGTATAGACGGATTAGCAGGTCGCCTCTCCCGCCCCTGCGGGGCGAAGCCGCGCCTTTACCGCGGAGACGTAAAAAGTCCCCGCTTTGCGAGAGCTCGGGAATTTTGACCAAAACCCGCCCGTCAAGCGTATCTATGTTTTCTTCTCCACCGGTAAGCATTTTTGAAAGCGGCAAGGAAAGGTCCATCAAAAGGTCATTGCCTTCCCTGCGGAATACCGGATGCGGATGCACCCTTATTTTTATATAAAGATCTCCCGCCGAGCCTCCCGGCATCGCTTCGCCCAACCCCGTATATTTAATTGCCTCGGAATCGCGTATGCCCGCGGGTATGTCTATTTCAACTGTCGTCCGCTTTTTTCCCGCACCCACGCCCCTGCAGATCTTACACGGTTTCTCGGACACTTCGCCTTTTCCTCTGCAGATAGAACACTCCGACAGCGAATTGAACGAGCCGAAAAGAGAACGGCGAGTCTCGCGCACGGTCCCGGTACCCTGGCATGTTGCGCATTTTTTTATTGCGCTGTCCGGCTCCGCCCCTTTTCCCAAGCAGTGCTCACAAAGCACGGTCCTGTCTATAACAACGCTTCTTTTAACTCCGAAAACGGATTCTTCAAAACTGGTTTCCAAATTGATGGCAATGTCGCTTCCGCGCCTAGCCCTGCTTTGTCTCCTGCCTCCGCCAAAACCGCCGAAGCCTCCGAGAAAATCTTCTCCGCCAAAGGCGGATCCGCCTCGGGCGGAAAAAATATCTTCAAAAATATCTCCCAGATCAAATCCGTTAAAATCCCAGCCCGAGGCTGGTCCGCCTTGGGCGGAAAATCCGCCCTGTCCAGAAAATGTCCTGCCGAATTGATCGTATTGGCTCCGTTTTTTATCGTCGCCCAAAATCTGATAAGCCTCGTTTATCTCCTTGAATTTTTTTTCATCCCCGCCTTTTTTGTCCGGGTGGTGCTGGTGCGCCAATTTCCTATACGCACGTTTAATATCCTCCTGCGAAGAATTTTTCGTTACTCCTAATATTTCGTAATAATCTTTAGACATAAATTTCTTTTTCCGCCGGTATTGTTATTTTTTTGACCAATCCTGCGACTAATAATACCTTTAATATAACAAAAATCAACATCAAAGCCGCATAATAAAACGCCGCGCTTATTGTTTTTAAAATTAAGAAATAACTTAAAGCGGCGATAAACGGGATATATTCAACGTAATTTCCCACAAAACTTTTTATACGTGAAAGAAAAATATCATAAAGCACAGCGGAAATTTTTTCTTTTCCCGTAAGTTTAATACCATATTGCCGTGCGAACGCTTCCCGCTCCAAAGGACCGAAAAGCTCCCCGGTAGTAGCGTCCGCGCGGAAGCCCGGAATTGTGCTCTGCAGCTGCGCTTCCAAGAGTTTAAGAGTGACTGAAAACATCGATTCCGGCAAAAGCAATTTCGCCGGGTCCGGATTCCGGCTTACCGAACCGTAATAAATGAAAGTAAGAAATACGGCAAGCGCGGTAAAAAATACTTTTAAACTTTGTCCGACAAGGCGCTTGAGCAAAATTTTAAGCGAAGCTTTTTCTTCCTGCTCTTTTATCCTGACCGCGTAAAATACCATTGCCGCCCCCGCAACGGCCCCGTAAAATAAAAATTGGTCCTGTGCGAAAAAAAATATCCCGAGCGCGAAAGAAGCCGTCGATACGCACCAAAAAATCCATTTATTTTTTACCAATAAAAGGAAAAAACCTAAAACCACCGCGTAAAGCAAGACCGCGGACGCCAAATAAGGCTTGCCCAATATTTGGGGAATGGCCCACCAGCCCGCCAAAGCCGAGAGTATTAAAAAAACACTTAGGAAAATTTCTTTAGGCTTCATCTATGTATCTTATCAATTTTTATCCCCATCGACATCTCTCTGTTTTTGTTTATACCATTCATAAATTTCACCGGATAATTTATTGACATCTTGTCTGGCCTTATTTATAGATTTCTGCGCCTCTTGATCGCCCTCGTATGCGAGATCCTCATGTTTCTTTGCGTTTTTTTTACGGGACCTTGACACCACATCTCCGTATTCCTTATATACACCGCCCAAATACCGCTTGCCATATATGTTGGGCACTGTTAATGCGCCGAAAACTATATTACAACCAAATTCTACTTTTAAATTTTTGATTACATTTATATCGCCTCCTTTCACGCCTATTGTAGCAACATCAAATTTTATGCCGTTATTTTTAAGGCTATGTACCAACGGCCGAAGATGCTCGCCACTTACGATACTGTCTGTGATTATGAGAATTTTATCTGGCTTATCTGCTCCTAAATCCTTTTTAAACAATCTTACTCTTTTATCTAGCGGCTCCTCAGGAATATTCGGGTTGGCGGGTATAAATCTTATTTTGGGAGCTTCAAAATTCTTTTCTTTATAGATTGATTTAATAACTCCTCCGAAAACATCCGTTGGAATCCTGCCTGAAGCATCGTCGCCTAAAATCATCTTATAATGCCCCGAATTAACTTCGTCTTCCAACTCTATCAATATATTTTCTATCGGTTCTTCAAGCAACTCAATTTCTCTAAAATTAAACTCTGATTCCAAATTTGCGTTTATTGTATCTTCGCCGTTGAAAAATTCCTTTTGCATGATTATTTTTTATCTTCTTCTGTGTCTTTAAATTCCGCGTCTTTTACTTCGCCTTCCGGCTTCTTCTCTTCACTTTTTGGCTCGTCTTTTTTATACATCGCGTCCCCAATCTTTTGGATAGTTTTTGACAAAGCATCTTCAGCGGAGCGGATTGCGGACGCATCATCCGAATCTTTTACTTTTTTTAGCGCGTCAATGGAAACCTGAATTTCATCTTTTGTTGCTTGCGGAACTTTATCCCCGGCATCTCTCAGCGCTTTCTCCGCAGTATAGCAAAGCGCATCGGCGCGGTTTTTTGCTTCTATCAGTTCTTTCTTTTTCCTGTCCTCGTCCGCGTGGGCTTCAGCGTCCTTTTTCATGCGCTCAATTTCTTCTTTAGAAAGACCCGTTGAAGCTTCTATTCTTATAGACTGCTCTTTGTTTGAAGCCTTATCTTTCGCTTTTACCGACAATATCCCGTTGGCATCAATATCAAAAGAAACTTCTATCTGAGGCATTCCGCGGGACGCCGGCGGAATTCCGTCCAAAATGAACCGCCCTAAAGTCTTGTTATCTCCGGCCATTTCGCGCTCGCCCTGCAAAACATGTATTTCCACGGAAGTCTGGTTGTCGGCGGCGGTTGAGAAAACCTGGGCGCGCCCCACCGGAACGGTAGTATTTTTTTCTATTACTTTAGTCATTACCCCTCCCAAAGTTTCAATGCCGAGAGACAGCGGCGTTACGTC
>MFHL01000020.1:17632-43095 GCA_001778595.1 Candidatus Giovannonibacteria bacterium RIFCSPHIGHO2_02_FULL_44_11 | reverse complement strand
CTTGGTCAGTTTTTTAAAATATCGTTAGCAAATCGACGCAATAAAGCTTGGTCCCGCGCCTGCAATTTTTCCTTCCATAAATTAAAGAAAAATACTTGGTCTTGCCGGCTCAATGGCAATTCAACAGAATTGTAAAAATCGTGATTGCTCAAAACGGCTTTTAAGTCTCCGTTGCTAGACTGCGTTTCGCTTACTGGATAATCAGACGTGATTTTGCAGGTATTCAACTCATTTTCATAACGCAGAAGCGCATGATTGTCCAAACAAAAATTAATCTCTCCGCTCATGGATTTTAAGATTAAATTATCGATTACTTCTCGCGCCTGTCGGTTCATATCGAGCGCCCGTTCTTCCTGCTGCCGCTCGCTGATTATGTTTTGCGCTATTTTGGACAACCGCACCGAATCGCGTTTATCCTCCAGCGCCATTTGTGCCAAATTCAGCCATTTTTTTAAAAAATGAAACTTCTCGCTATCGCTGCTCACGATAGTATCCTCCCGCTTTGCTACTTCTAACAGACAAAGCCGCTCTCCTGCCTTTGCGGTCGGTCAGGATTACCTTCCGGCATTTTAAGAACTCTTTGTAAACTCAAACAAAAAAGATAGGTTTTGTCAACTCCCGGTTTTTATGCTACAAAAGTATAAGCGCCCACGTAGCTCAGTCGGCAGAGCAATCCCTTCGTAAGGGAAAGGTCGTCAGTTCGATTCTGACCGTGGGCTCAAAAAAAAGAAAACCCCGCTAGAGCGGGGCTGTGTAATTAAAATCCCTTGGATAAAAAATATATCATGGAATTTGCAAAAAGATGCAGAACCAAAGGCGCAGAAAGGCTTCCTGTCCAAAGCACCAAAAACTGATAAAGCACTCCGGCGAAAAGCATGTTGTGCGCGTAACAATTGTTGTTTCCGTGAGCCAACGCGAAGAAAAACACGCTGAAAATAAATCCTCCTGACCTGCTTATCAAAGAAACCGCATAAAAGAGCGCGAGGCGGAAAGCCACCTCTTCGTTTAAAGCCTCGAACAAACGGTCTACGGCTTTCGCGGACAATGCGGTGCGTCCCATAGAAACAACTACTTCGTTGCAGCTATAAACAAGGAACGCAGAATAAACACCCAGAACGGTCAAAACCGCAACCAACGCCAGCGCCCACCAACTGCTCCACAAAATCTTAAAATCAAATCTCGGACGGGCAAAAACCGTTTTTATAAAATCCGGCCTTGTTAAAAAAATACCCAAAACAAGGACTGAGAGAAATGTAAAGGCGGTATCATAAGACAGTCCGGCCGCGCCCAGAACTTTTCCTACAAACATATATGTTTGCGAATCGTCCGCAAGCCTGGATAAAACCAGAACTGAGGCCCACAAAAAAAGCAATATTTTCTCGAACCGGCTCAATGCGCCGTACGCATTTTTTAGATCGCCGTCTCTGGTCCAATCCCACATAGTTAAACTACGAATCTTTTTTTAAGCTAGCACAACAAACCCTGTTACGCCAAGCCTGCAAAGGGCAAGAAAAAAGAGCAACCTATAGTTGCCCTTTTAATTCGTCTGTTAATTTCCAAAGATACATCTGCTTTCTCAGGTAATATGGTGTTTCTGTGTTGACTATTTTTTTTGTTGATTTTACCGAAATTCTTACTATTTTTTTGCCGCGCTTCACGTTCTGATACCGAACAGACGTTCTTAAATAAGCGAATGCTTGCGGCGACGGATGAAAATTGTCAAAAGTTATCTCATAATTATTCTTTTTTATCCAATTATATAACGCCCGTGCCGTACCATAACCGCCGTTGTAAGCTGCCGACGGATAGATAGCGCCGCGCCGGTAATCTTGCTCAAATAAGCTGTGCGCATCGCCCGACATATTGGAAAGCTCGAGATCGAGCAAACAAATCGCGGCTTTTATGATATTCTGCAAATCCTGCGCTCCGGCTTCGAAATCTTCTGTTAAATCTGCATCCTTATAAGCGTTTACCACAGTTGAATATGTACCGAGCGCCTTGCTGTTGCCGTTATCAGTAAACTGAAACGGACCTCTTGCGTTTGCCACAGAAACCGCCTGTCTGAAAGATTTCTCCCTATTAAAAGCATACTCTATAAGAACTTCTTCGGCGGTGTATTGATGATCACGGTCAAACTTTTGATGGTCCATCTGTTCGTTGATGCCGAGATTGAAAGGATATTCCCACGGCGCAAAATCCGCCAAAAGTTTCCCGGGCAGGGCCCTTGATACAACTTTTTTGTCCCTCAAATCTTCCAGCGCACGGACTACTTCTGATTTTAGGAATCGTGCACCGTCTAAAACTGCGTCTTTATCATAAAGACTATCTGCAAACGGTGTGTATATGATTTCCTCCGCTTGTTCGTTCAGCAAATTATAATTTTGGCTGTCTCCGTAAGCTGGAGGGACCCACAAATGCTTTCCGGCAAGCACGAGAACGCTTTTCCCCTGATACGAAGCCCTGAAAGCAAATTTGCCGACATATCGTCCGTAAACATGTTCAACAATAAAATCTTTAGTGAGAGTTTCAAAAACAATACCGCTTTTCGGAAGAGGATACGGCAATCGGATACGGATATCATAAAACTTATCCTCACCCGAATCCCAGGCCTTAAGAACACTGAGTTTTGCTACTACCTTGCTTTCTATTTTACAAACTGTTTTTTTATTTTTTGGGCGCGAGCAAATTTTTATTTCCTGCGTCTCAAAAGAAACCTCTGAATCCTTAAGCAATTCCTGAGCTTCGTGGACTTTCTTTACAATAAGCGATTCGGCGGCACTTTTACTTTCAAAAACAAAAAAAAGAAAACACAACGCTAAAATAAATACAATTTTTTTCACTTTGCACCTCTTCTTTTTTTCTTAGCAGGCGGCGGGACCGCCTTTTGTTCGAACATAGGCGGCTCCGGCATGAAATTCCATGGGCTTATTGCGGTGCCGTATAGGCGCCACTCGAAATGAAGATGAGGACCGATAGCAGCGCCGGTTTGCCCGGACCAAGCAATCACATCGCCTCTGTTAACGATGTCTCCTTCGTATACTTTTAGCCTTAAAAGGTGGAAATAAAGAGAAAATAATCCGTAACCGTGGTCAATAATGACAATTTTACCCTCCGCGAGAAATTTTGTCGCTAATCGCACCACTCCTTTTTCCACAGCATATACGGGAGTCCCGACATCAGCGTGGAGATCGGCGCCGAAATGATTAATATCCCATTTGCCGTCTTTTTTGCTGACTTTATGGCGAATTTTCCCGAAAGGCGAGGTAACCTCCATATTTTTCAGCGGCTGAGAAAATTTGAGGTCTTCCCGCCAATAACGTTTCTCCGTTCTTTCCGTAAATATCTTTTTTAATTCTTCTTTTTGTCCGCGGAAATCATCTAAGAGTTTGCCTTTCAATTCTCCGACAAATTGAGTGTCTCTGGACACCGGAAAGCCGGCTTCTTTTATTTCAAGAGTAAGCGAATAGCCGAAAGTCCGCGAAAAAACCGACACAAGCACCAAGCCCGGCTTGGCGTCCGCGCCTATCGGAATAAGCGCAAGCTGTGTATCGGCATTAATCTGCACCGCGTGCACTTCCAGATGGTCCGGCTTTTCAGGCCAGCCTACCGGATAAAAATGCACATCGTGCGGTCCGCCTTCCGGATCGGTTATGAGAACTCTTACAAGGCTTCCCTGCTTTGCGGATTTGGGCATATCGGCCTTCATTAAAGCGTCGGCGTTTTGAGAAACAAAAAACAGCAAGAATAAGATACGGACTATTTTTATCATTTTATCCTGTCAAAATCTATCTGCCAGAATAGCGCAATTTAATAAAAAGTAAAACCCCGCAATTATTCTTGCGGGGTCTTTGATTTTTCAGCTTCTAACCGTACTTTCGTCTCTTCCTCCGCCTCATTATTATTTGATTCTTCAGACGGAATTGGCTCTGCCGAACTGTTTTCAACAGATAACAATATCGGAAAGAGAGGTTCAAATGTTTCGTGAGGATTTACCATGGTTGCTTTCTCCATGATTTCTCTGGCAATCGGCAAGGCGTTCGTTGCGCCGGTCTGCCTGTTGCCGAGATCTTCTTTGTCTGAAAGCCCGATCCATACGCCAATCACATAACGCGGAGTAGCGCAGATTATCCAGTTGTCCGTCGGCTGATCTTTCGCGTTGGTCGCCGTACCTGTTTTACATCCGATTTCGCCCTCGGGAAAACTTTTCCTCAAAACATGCGCCGTTCCGGTAGACCCGTCAACAACGCCCTGCAAAAGTTCTTTCATATTTTGAGCGATTCTGGCATTTTCCATGACGCTTTCTTCGTCGTCTCCCTTTACAAACGCGGGTTCCGGATGTTTTTCTTTTTTTTCCGCTAAAGGCTTTCCATTGGAATCGTAGATTGCCCTGACCATGGTCGGAGCAATCCGGAAGCCGCCGTTAAAGAAAGGGATATACGCGGCGACAAGTTCTAAAAGCTTAACTTCAGACGCTCCGATTGCCGTAACAAGATACGGCTCCAGCTTTGAACTTATTCCGACGTCTTTTGCAAGATCGGAAAGCCAGCGCATTTCGTCTTCAGGATCCCAAAGCACGCCTCTTGCAATGCGCGCATGCTCCCTTTCATATTCACGGAACGCTCCTGCCGCGCTGTACTTCAGGTTCCTGTAATAAGCAATGCGTTCTTCCTTTTTTTCTTCGTGCTCCGCCATTTTTTGAGGAATGAGCAATTTTATCCATGCCCGCCTGGTCGCGGCCGCCATCCAAATAGTCGCGGCATTTCTGGACTCCATAATTTGAATATCCTGAGTCACAGGTCCGCGGTATCTGGGCATGCCCCCGCTATATGGATAATTTTCCACATAATGTATGCCTCTTCCGGCCCCCATTGAGATCGGAAATGGCCTGTCCAGAATTATACAGTGCTCGCGGCTGGTTTTGCAGACATATTTCTGATACGCCGCGTTGGTGAACGGCTTTAAAGCGGAGCCGGGCTGGCGAAGAGCCTGCGTCGCATTGTTAAATTCGCTCTTGTTAAAATCCTCTCCGCCTGCCATCGCGCGAATCTCCGCGGTATCTTTATCCAGAACAACGGCCGCGCCCTGTACTTTTTCCGCATTTTCCGGACGCCGGATCCGATAACTATTCAGACCGTTTTTCAAAGCTTCATCGGTTATTTTTTGAATAAACGGGTCTGAAGTTGAGTCTAATCTCAAGCCTCCGGAAAGCAATGGCAACTTGTCTTTGTATTCCTTCCTGATATCCTCCAAAAGATAAGGGGCTTGTTTTTTGCAGTCTTCCCCTTCAGGCAAGATATTGATTTTTTCCCAATATGCCCGCGCGAAATCCGCGTACGATATCATGTTTTCATTGCGCATCAGCCGTAAAACTCGGTATTTTCTTTTGAGCGCTTCTTGGAATCTTTTTTCCATGTCTTTCGCGGCCTTAACCTTATCTTTTCCGTCTTTCACAGCCAACAGATTTGGATTATTTATAAGTCCGACGATAAACGCGGTTTCAGAAAGCGAAAGATCTTTTGCCGGGCGTCCGAAATATGCTTTCGCGGCGGCCTCAAAGCCATGTGCCCTGCCTAAAAAAACTACGTTAACATAGGCGGTAAGAATCTCACGCTTAGTATGCGTGCGCTCAATGCTGAGCGCCAGCAATGCCTCTTTTTTCTTTCTGTCAAACGACCTTTCGTTTGTTAAAAAATAATTTTTTGCCGTCTGTTGCGTAAGAGATGAGCCGCCCTGAACAATTTTCCCCGCTAAAATATCATTCCAGGCCGCTCTGCCGACCGCCGCCGGATCAATTCCGTAGTGACTGTAAAAATTCTTATCTTCCGACGCAATAATTGCCCGCTCCAACATTACCGGTATCTTATCCTGCGAAAGCCTTGTTCTTTTTTCTGACGCAAAACAGCCGACAAGCGACCCGTCCGCTGCATAGACAAAGCTGGCTTGCGGCAATTTTTTCTCGCGATCCATTAAAGTTTTCGCAAGTTTTAAATAATTTTCGATTTTTTCCGGCTCAGAATCAGTTGAAGCGGAATCGGCGGAAATCAAGATAAACAGAAACACAAAAGCAAATGTAAATATCCTTTTCACCTGACTTACCTCTTTTCAATAAAAAATAATCTGCCTAAATCTTACGGCGAAATTAGAGATTTAGCAACCTGCCCCGCAACTGCGGGGTATTGGCAAAAATACCGGATTCTAGTATGGTAAACAAAGAAAATAACGGCGGGCAGTTTTGAAAACAAACAAAGAAAATTTGGCCGCCAGAATAAGGCGGAGAACACAGGATAAAATTTTCCTGCATTCAATGACCGTACTTTCCATGGCGTTTATTTATTGCTTCGGCTGGCGACCTCTTTGGCTGTACGGGCATGAGCCCACGCAATTATGGAACTGGCGCTGGCAGATTGACACCGTGTCTCATTATCTTTTCGGCATAGGTTTTTGCTGGATATTGATATATGGCGACAGACTTTCTACTGAGCCGGCGCGTAAATGGACAATGAATATCATCGGCAAATGCGCGCTGATAGGAGTATTTTGGGAATTCGCGGTTGAGATGCCTTTTGATATCTGGCTTCGGCCGTGGCTGGAAAATATTTTTTTGCCGTATTTAGCCGAAACCAGACAAATATACTGGCCTCTGCCGGAAATGATGCAAAAGGGCAATATTGATACGGATATGGACCTTCTGGTCACGGTCCTTGGCGCCATAAGCGGACTTATGCTCTGGAAATACGTCTGGAAGCCGATATATGCCCTCATACATCCAAGCCATGCCAGAGAAGAATATTATGACGAACTTTCCGAGCTCTATGATTATTCCCGTAAACGGACCGTGGCCATTTTGAAAAATTTCCGCGAAGCAAGGCGGGAAGAAGTACACGAAAAAAAAGATTCAAAAACCGATTCCTAAAGAACCGGTTTTTTATTTTGCAATATTTCCCAAAAATCTATATCATAACGATAAAGCGGTCGTGGTCCCGACGCGGAATTAGTTTAGTGGCAGAATGGCTGCTTCCCAAGCAGCAGGTACGGGTTCGATTCCCGTATTCCGCACCAATAGTGGACTTTTTGCGCTCTTGCGCGTCAATTTCTGTTTCTGTTTCAGAAATCTTGCGGGTTCTAACAGGGTCTCGTTGCCCGTATAGGGAAATGGAACTTTTTATTGCTGAATAATAAAATCCTCTGAAAAGAAAACAGCTTTTTGATGTTTTGGCTGAGGTTCTAACCTTCGACTGAAAATATTGACTAAAAACCCGTTCCATGATATCCTGCTCATAGAAACAGCGGTTTCTCATTACAGGAGGAAAAAGATGATCTTTGTCATTGGATTACCCATTCTAGTCATCGTATTTAGTTGGGCCGATTGGTTCCGTTATGCCAGCGATTTTTTGGACTATTTCTTTCTCTCGCTTTTGGGTCTTTCCTTGGTCGGCGTCGTAGCAACGATTGGAGCCGGACTAGCATTTCTGGTGGGGTGTATTTTGCCAAAAAAGTGGCAAAATTCCGGCACGGCAAAATTGATTGCGATGCGCGACATCAATGGAATTAAAGGTAGCTTTGTGCTTGGGACAGGGAGTATAGAATCAAAACAGTATTACTTCTTTTACAAAGAGCAGGGCGGCGGTTTCGTACCGGGCAAGGTCGAGGTTTCTGACAATGTGGTGATTTATGAGGAAGGTAGAGAAGATGGGGCGTTAAAGAGCTTCAGTAGAGAATTTTCTAACCCGATCTTTTGGTTTTT
This sequence comes from Candidatus Giovannonibacteria bacterium RIFCSPHIGHO2_02_FULL_44_11, assembly GCA_001778595.1. GTDB lineage: Bacteria > Patescibacteriota > Minisyncoccia > UBA11713 > 2-01-FULL-45-33 > 2-01-FULL-45-33. The sequence continues at coordinate 35,351 of MFHL01000020.1, read as the reverse complement.
CGGAGTTGTGAGTTCTGAACGATATGAATTTTTCATTCCAAAAGGAAGCATCAGAACGGGCTTTGTTCTTTAGCCCGCAAATACTCAAGCCGAGGTATCAACCCCTCGGCTTTTTCTGTGATTGGCGTCATGAGAGAGGTTCTAACGTCGTCTATAAAAGTGCAAAAGCAACGGGCGCAGGCCGCAAGCTCCGAGAGGAGCCGGGGGTTTCGAGCAGAGTACTGCGAGAGGCGATTCCCTGCCCGCAATGCTACGCATAGCGTTGCAGGCGGGGGGACTTCCTCGTCCCGACCTTGCATCGGAGGTGCATCTGCGCTAAGGATTAATTAGAAACAGATTTTAAATGAAAAGAATAAGCTTTTCAGAACAAGATGCGCTGCATATTTATGAACTTTCGCTGGAACATTTCTGCACTGGCAAAAACGAATGCTGCATTATTTGTAAAACCATTAAACGGCGCCTGGAAAAGTTCGCCGGCAAAAAATGGGTACGCCACATCAGGCGCATGGTCAAAAAAAATAGTTATTGTGGATATAAAACAAAAAAACGGCCATAAGGCCGTTTTTTTCTATCATCAAATACAATTATTTCGTCTTTACCTCCCCGGATTCCCAATAATATCCCGGATAATAAATCTTAATGTCCGCGGTTTTGTTTATATTCTCCCACGCATCATTAAGCTTGGTTGGGTCATCCTTAAAGTGGTCTAAGAGAAGGCTCCTTTTTGCCTGAGGAATAAGCACAAGGTCCATAAAATCTTTTTCAGAAAGTCCGTAAAGGCGCTCCGCTGCATCGGCCAGTGAAAAATTCTTGTTGCCCGCCAACGCTTCTTTGACGACATCTTCAGCTCTTTGATTTATTGAGGGATCGGTCTCGGAAACTAGCTTATCAACAAGCATTATTTCTATAATATTGCTTAAAGCGCGCCTATTGAGCTCAACCGGCAAAGTGGTTGTTCCTACCGCGTGGGATACTTCATCATAACGGGAAATTGCCCCTTTGATCTTTGAAAATTCACCAATGCTCACGTTTTTGCCTTCTACGCTCATAACCGGCGCAAACCCAAAATACCAAACTGCCGCGCCCGCCAATAATATGACTATCGCTAAAATTATTATATATTTCTGTTTTAAAAATTCCGGGAACATAATTACTTAAAGCTTAGCCAATTTTTCAGGTTTTGCCAAATGCGCACAGTGGAGGCTTCTGTATTTGCCCAAAATCCGCGTTTTTCCTTGATTACGTTTTTTTCATCCAAAAAAACCACCATCTCCTCTCCTTCTTTTTTTAAATTGAATTTTCCGCGCGCTGCTTCTTCAACGCCTTCCTGCGTATTTAAAGCCTCCAGTTTTTGGGAGTTTTTTTCCCGCGCGGCTTTGGTCTCCGCTGTTTTTACGTCCAAATCCGCTATTTCCGCCTTCAATATGCGTTCTTTCCGCCAAAGACCCATAATGCCGGCCGCAACAACTATCAGCAGCCCCGCCGTAGCCAGAACAGTCCACCATGAGTAGAAAAAATGCTCAAATTTTTTGCGCTCTTGAAAATCCCGCGTATACATTATACTATTTTTATAGCATGAAACGACATGTCAAAAAAGTTAAGATCGTCTGGAATATCGTCGCGGCACTCGTGGCGCTGTCAATGGTCGCTTTTTTGATACTGCCCTATTTCGCATAGGGACAGCTCGTTGAAAAGGAGCGGGAAATGACTAGCACTTTTGAGGATTGCATAAAAAGATTGCGCGAAGCCGCGGCAATCGCAAACACGAACGCTAAGCTGGTTGAAGAGCTTTGCAATGGCGGGCAAATTACCGAGCTGAACTTTCCGGCCATGACCCTGCAAGGAAAAGAGTATTTTGAAGCGGTGAGAATACATCAAATTGACACTCACGAACCCGGACAGCCGCATCCTGCCAAAGGAGGCTGGCGATACGCCGAATACGAAACAAAAGAAGAAATGATCGACGTTACCCAGACTCTGACAATGGATATGGCCGACAAAATTGCGCTGACCGGATTACCGTTCAAGGGCGCGAAAGGATGTCTCAACCTCAATACTTCCAAGCGTACCACTGACGAACTTTGGTCAATTACCAACGCCTTAACTCTTGAACTGCTGGTGCATAACCTCTTAGATGCCGACATCGATGTTCCTGGTCCGGACTACGGAACAAACGCAGAAATCATGAAGTGGATGTACAGGTTTTACGGCAAGCTCAATACCATTCTGCATAGACCCAACGCGGCCGCGGTAGTAACCGGCAAGCCGATAGATTTTGACGGCTGTCCCGGCAGAGAAGACGCAACAGCCAGAGGAGGCCTTATAGTTTACAACCAGCTTGTTAAAACCAAAAATGTGCCGAAAGTGGCCCTTCAGGGATTTGGGAATGTTGGTGTTAATTGTTTTAACCTTCTCACAAACAAAGATTTCGACTATGCGAGCGGGATTATAGTTGCCGTGAGCGACGTTGGTTCTGGTCTCTATAATCCGAACGGACTCAGCACCGAAAAGTTATTCAATTACTATCAGACAAATAAAACATTCGAAGCCTGCAAGCTGGGTGACGCAATAACTCCGGAACAGATTGTAACTGAAACCGAATCAGACCTTTTTATCACTGCCGCGCGCGAAAAACTTATCCACAAAAACAACGCGGCACTGATCAAAACAAAACGAATATTAGAATTGGGAAATTCCGCAATCACATATGACGCCGACAAAATCTTGGAAGACCGGGGCATACTCGTGATTCCCGACGTCATCGCGAATCCGGGCGGGGTCATAGCTTCCGGGTGCGAATGGCGCAAAAACAGAGGAGACGTTCCTCACGAAGTTGATGAGGCTGATGTACGTAACGACGTATACAAAACAATTGATAAAATTCTGACGCGCTGCGTAAAAAAAGTCCTTGAAACAAAAGACCAGTACGGAATATCGACTCTGCGCCTTGCCGCAAAGGTCAGAGTTCTTAAAGAAATAGAACGCATGGTTAAGCGCAGAGATGCGTAAATTAAACAAAAAACCCCGACCTCGGCCGGGGCTTTTATTTTTTCATCAACTTCAGATACGCGTCCGGGGGAATATCATAATCAGCCTCCGCCGAGAGGCGTTTTTTGCCTTCTTTTTGTTTTTTCCAAAGTTTCATTTTGCGCGTGCGGTCGCCTCCGTACATATGCTGGGTAACATCTTTGGAAGCCGCTTTTATTGTACGCGAAGCCAGTATGCGTCCCATGGATTTGGCCTGAATTTTTAACGCGAATAAAGCCTTCGGTAAAATGTGATACAGCTTTTCAACAACCGCCTCCGCTTCCGTTTCCAGCCTGCGCCTGGGAACTATTCTCGCGAACGCGGGCACCGCTTCCTCCGCGACCAAAATATCTAAACGCAAAAGGTCGGCTTTACGCATCTCATCCTGCTCATAATTCAGCGAAGCATAACCCGACGAGACACTTTTTAATTCGTCAAAAAAATCACGCATCAATTCCCGCAAAGGCATCTTGCCCTCTATCCTAACCCGCGTGTCGGAAAATTTGCTAGTATCCCCGACTTCAACTTCGTGTTCGTTCAAAAGTTTTATGACGCCCGCGAGCTTATCCGGAGGAAGTAAAATTTCAATTTTAAGCCACGGTTCAAAAATGTCTTTTATTTCGTTTTCGTCCGGAAACCGGTGAGGAGCGTAAACTTCTATTTCACCCTTCCGCGTGCTTATTTTATATTTCACGCTCGGCGTCGTGGCGATAGTTTCCACTTTAAAATCGCGCTCGAGCCTTGCCACAACTATCTCTAAATGGAGCATTCCCAGAAAACCGCAGCGGAAACCCCTCCCAAGAACGCCCGAAGATTCTTCCTCAAAAAATAGCGCGCTGTCCACAAGCTTAAGGCGCTCAAGCGCGCGTTTTAAGTCTTCAAATTTATCTTGGTCCTCCGGATAAACGCTTGAAAAAACCACCGGCTTTATTTCTTTGTACCCCGGAAGCGCCTGTGAAGCGGATGAGGCGCCGAGAACCGTATCTCCCACGCGAACTATTTTTGCTTCCTTTATATTAGTTATCACGTACCCTATCTCTCCCGCGCCTAACGAGTCTGCGGCCGCGAGCTCCGGCCTGAATATTCCCACTTCTCCCGCCGAAAATATTTCGCCGGTCGCGGCAAGCTTTAACCTTGAACCTTTTTTTATCTCTCCTTCAAAAACTCTTATGTGCGCTATAACTCCGCGGTGGGTTGAATACTCATAATCAAAAATAAGAGCGCAGACACCTTTGGTAGCGCCGGCCTCCTCGAAGTCCGACTTCCCCGGGAAGTCGGACTTCTTCCCGGCTGGCGCGGGAATTTTATTTATTATTTCTTCCAGCAACATCTCTACCCCTTCTCCTGTCTTTGCGGATACGGTTAAAATTTCTTCGTCCCGCACGCCGAGCAAATTTCTTATCTCCGCTTTTGTTTCCGAGATTCTCGCCTGCGGCAAATCTATCTTGTTTACAACTGGAATTATCATGAGCTTCAAAGAACGCGCCAGCTCAACATTGGACAGCGTTTGTGCTTCCACTCCCTGCGTCGCGTCCACCAAAAGCACGGCGCCTTCAACGGCCGCAAGCGCCCGCGAAACTTCATAATTAAAATCGATATGGCCCGGAGTGTCGATTAAATTTAATACATATTCTGGCCCTGACCCGTTAGAATAATTCATTCTAACCGGCTGCATTTTTATTGTAATCCCGCGCTCACGTTCCAACGGATGCATATCTAAAAACTGTTCACGCATCAGGCGTTTTTCCACCGTTTTCGTAACTTCAAGCATGCGGTCGGCCAAGGTAGACTTTCCATGGTCAATATGCGCAATGATGCAAAAATTTCGTATGTTAGAGGACATAACTTTAATAATGATACTAATACTTCCCGCGAATTACGGCAATTTTTCGGGTTCAGGAGCGGCAACCTGATGGATATCTTTGGGCGGTTCTTCAAATCCCGCCATAAGGCTTTTATGTATTTCCTGAAGCTGACGGTTTTTTAATATCCACAAAACCCCGACATTTATCAAAATCCCCAGAATGCCCGCGAAAAATCCCTGACAAAAAATCCCGAAAAAAGTGCGCAGATTAAAAACATAAGCGAAAACATTGAGCCCCCAATAAGCGCCGATGCCCCCGAAAACCGCGGCGGCAGATATTTCCAATATGCTTTTCAAAGACCCCTTTGCCGGAAACCACCCGAAAATTATCCTGAAAGTAAAAGATAAAAAAATAAAATTTATGGCAGCTCCGGCAAGCATGCCCAAGGAGAGGGCCAGAACCCTTATATCTTCTACATCAGCCAATCTGAACAGGCTTCCGGAAAAAGCGTGTAAAAAACCTCCCTGTGCCAGAGCGCCGACAAACCAAAACGCCGATCCCAAAGAAAGAAGTGCCGATATCAGATTAATTATAAGAGGCCTCCAGGATTCCCCGTCGGCATAAAAAGCACGGACCAAGAGATAAAACAAGCTCTGGAACACGACCGCCAGCGAAAGGATAAAAAGCGACGCAGCCGTAAGCTTTGTGTCCGGCCAGCTGAAATTCCCGCTTCCTAAAATTATTCTTACAACCTGCGCGCGCAAAACCAAAAGAAGCACGGAAAACGGCAAGGCCCAGAAAAGTATATGTAAAAAAGCGGCGTTAAAATGCTCTTCAAAACGGCTTCTTGCCTTCTTTAAAGAGAATGATGCCAAAGCCGGAAACGCGGCGACGCTGTATGAAAGGCCGATAATGGTAATCGGTATGCTCTGTAAATTCAAAGCGAGGTTAAAAACCGCAATACTTCCCGAAGCGAGTACGGAGGCCATCGCCGTCAGCGCCGTCAATGTAATTTGAGAAATGCCCAAGCCCAGCGTCCTCGGCAAAGAAAGCCGGGCAATGTGTTTAATATCCTTATCCCAGCGCATTGAAAATTTCGGCCTGATGCCGACGCTGGAGAGCGAAGGAAGCTGTATCGCCATATGAAGGAACGCGCCCAAAGCAACTCCCCAAACCAGCCCCGCAAGCCCCCACCATTTGTAAAACACCGCGATACCGATAATAATTCCGATATTATAAAAAACTCCTGAAAGGCCGTAAACAAAAAACCGGTTAAATGACTGCGTCGCGCTTGAAATTATATTTGAAAGCCCGAGAAATACCGGTGAAAGAAGCAGGATCCTTCCCAATAAAACCGCGGATTGCATATCGTCCGAAGAAAAACCCGGCAAAAAAAGAGGCATGAGGAACGGCATGAGAAAAAAAGCGGCGGCGGCTATCACAACAATTAGAATTGTAAAAAAGGAAATAAGCGAGCCCAAAAAAGCTTCCGCGGCCGCGCTGTCTTTTCTCTCCGCGTATTTTTCCAAAAAAATCGGGATTATCGCGGTTGAAGCAGTAAAAAGCAGCATAATAGTATAAATGAAATCCGGCACACGGAAAGCCGCGTAATAAATATCCAAAGTGCGCGAAGCGCCGAACATTCCAGCCAAAAGCCTGTCGCGGAGAAGCGCCAGAATGTCAGCCAATATCCCGAACATCGCGAGCCAAAACGCCGCGTGATGAATATTGGAAAGATCCCTGTTAAAAAATTTACCTAACCGCGTTATCATCTTAAACTAATTCTATAGCATTTTCCGCGATTATTAAAGCAAAAAAACTCCCCCGCTGACGGAGGAGTTTTAAGATACTATTTTTTTATTGCTTTAGCAATAATCACGCCTATATCATTGCCCGCTGGGGCCATTTTTTACGGAATTTTCAGGAACCGGGGGTTGGCTTCTTTTTTCAGGAGCGGCCTCGGGAGGAACGATTCCCGCAAGCGCGCTTTTACCGGCCTTCAAATTGCTTAGAATATTTATTACTTCGCCGTTTCCCGGGTTAAGCCCCAATATTTTTTCAAATTGGGCAATAGCGTCGGATTTCCGGTTTTGCCTGTCATAAATCAAACCGAGAAAATATCTTGCGTTGGAATAATTTTCGTTAATTGAAACAGCGCGTTCAAAAATTATTCTTGCGTCGTCTACTCTGTTGTCTTTGTAATATAGAAGTCCCAACTGGAAAAGACTGCCGATATTGTCTGGCCCAAGCAATGCCGCGGCTTCGCTTCTCTTTATCGCTTCGGCAGAATTGCCTTCGGCGTCAAAAACCTGTGCCAGAAGAAAGTATGCTTCCGTATAATCCGGTTTCAATTCGGTGGCTTTTTGCAAAGCTTCTTCGGCTTTTTTTAGCATAAGAAGGTCCCTGCGAGTTGTAGCATCGGAAACATATGTTGTAGCTTTGTCATTCCACAGCAAAGGATTTGTCGGAGCATGTTTTATAGCCTCATCGTACTGGGCAATCGCGGCATCAAGCGCCCCCGGAGTATTCAAAGGAACCAAAGACTCATAAATTTTCCCGAAAATTCTGTAGTTCTGGTAATCCATCGGATTTTTGCTCAATGCCTGCTGGCTGGCGCTTATTGCTTTGTCCAGCATATCTTTGAACTGGGAGCCCAAAAGATCGCGCGGAACGGCATTATTTTGCAGTAAAAACTGCGCCCTCAATGAATATAACTGCGACAAATTGCGGAGATAAATGTCGTTTCTGGGTTCCGAGCGCGCGGCGAGTAACAATTGTGCTTCGGCTTTATCCGCATTGCCGTCTCTGTTGAAGGCGTTCAATCCGTCAGCGAAAGCTACTTGCCCGATATATTTTGAAGCCGCGACGTAAAGCCCGCCAAAACTTGCAATGATAAGAATTACAACCACCATGGCCGACACAAGGCCCTTTGGTCCTTCACCGAAAAGCGAAAGAGTATAAGAATGAACACCTCCCGACACATGCGCCAAAGCGAAAATAAGCCCCAATGCAAGAAACCCAAGCGCAGTAAGGGTGTATCCTGCAGGATACAGCGCCCAAACAACCAGCATGTATGAGAGCATCAGAAACGCCGCCAAAGAGATTGCCGATGGCATTTTTTCTGATTGCGAAGTGGTGACTTTAATGCCCAAATACCAAACCAGCATCAAAAACAACGCAAACATTAAGCCCGCTAAAATCCCCGTTTCAGCAAGCATTGTCATGAGCAAAGAAGCTCCGCTTGAAAATCTGACTTGCCAAAAAACAGTGCTATTAATCGCCGTCGGCTTGTACAAATCCCAAAGATATCCGAAACTGCCCGGGCCGGGGCCCAAAAGAATATTTTGTTCCAGAGCTCCCTTCGCGACATCAATCGTCGCCTGATAATTTACACCGACCTCAACCGGAGCGGGAATAGTAAGCGCAATAATAGTATCGTGTTTCAAAATCCCAAAAATAGAAAGGAACAGGATGAGCGCGGGAATCGCTATCGCGGCAGGAGAAACATTTCTTCTCCATATCGCGTAGCTCAATATCACAAGCGCGAAAAATCCGGTTATTATCCATGCGAGCTGGAAATTTATCACGAACATAAGGACGAGCGCGAGCACTAAAAATACATTGAGCACGGTGCGTGCCACCCCTTTCAAATGCGCCATTAAAGGATAAACCATAAATATAAAAAATCCTTCAGCCAAAGCCAGGCTATTCCATGAGCCGACGGTGTTGAAAGTCGGGTCGGCAAAAAGCCCGCCCATCCATTTCATCCATCCGAAAACAGAAAAAAGCGACGCCAAAGTCAAAAGAGCGAAACCCAAAAATGCCGCGGTAAAAACCTTAAAGAGATCCGCAAAACTGCTGAATACCGCGCCGACCAACAGGAAAAAGAGAGTAAAGACAAGAAGCGACAAAAAAGACGTAGGTTCCGCGCCAAGACCCCATAATCCGCCTGAAAATTGGGACGAAAGAGCCGAAACAAGCCAAATTATAAGAGAACCAAGTAATAATAGAAACGACCAGTGAAAAGGCAGTTTTGTCTTTCCGGACGTGATTGCCTGCGCCAAATAACACAGGAAAGCGGCAAAAACAAGCACGGAAAGCATAAGAGCTTTATTAAACTCAACTGCGGAAAGCGTATTTGGCCAAAACCAAACCGGTAATAGAAATGCTACCGCGATAAGACACCATTCGGCGGACTTTTGGAAGAAATTTCTTTCTTCTCCTTCGGGCGCTTCATAAGAATCACCCCTCATAAAATTTATATTAAACATACCCCTCATTATAAAACATCGGCTGGGCTTTACAATTTGGCAATGTGTATAAGTGGGGTATATAATAAAGGCACTTATGGAAAAAAGGCATCTGACTATCAGACAGGCGGCTAAAATAATCGGTGTAACCGAGCTGACTCTGCGCAACTGGGACGGCGCCGGCAAATTCAGAGCCGTCCGCCACCCCATAAACAACTACAGAATGTATACTTTAGAACAAATCGAGACCCTTATGAAAAAAATGGGCGTCGGGAAGCCATCAAAAAAGCTGGTTATCAAGGTTTTGGAAGATTAAAAAACAAAAAACCCGCAAAAACGGGCTTTTTCGAGATTATATTTTTCAGGCTGATTTTCTAAGTAAAATTTCGGCGCCATGAACCGCGCTGTCTTTGTTCCATAATTTTGCTTTTGATATTTCGCTGCCGGAGGGTACTTTTATCAGATAAAGAAACGGCCTGTCCAATTCCTGCGGATCACCGGAAATGTCTTCCGAGGGCGAAATAGTCACATCCTCCTTTTTAACATCGTTCCGGACGCAAAAATCATTCACTTTTGGCGGATATATCTTAACGCTCACTATCCCCCCGACAATGCATCCTGACGCGTCGACCCCTTCGTTCTTACCAGTAAGATTATTCGCGTTGTAAGCCCTGAAAGTATCGCCTCCTGACAAATCGTCGAACTTTATTTCCATGATGCCGATGAGCTTCAAAAAATCCACGCATTCTGTGCAGGCCCAATAATGGCCCAAAAGATAAAGAAGCGAGTTCTTATTTACATTGAAGAATCCTTGATAATCCGCGAGTTTAATGGTAAAGCCCGGAAAATGCCAAAGGCTTTTGCGGTCAATGTGGCTTATACCGAAAGCATTGATGGCCGCGACGATCTCGGCGTGTATCGGCTTGCAAAGCTCGTAATAAGTCCCTGTTTCCTTTTTCATGCGCGGGCATTCCGTAACCGGAAGGCCGTAAACCTGTCCCTGAGGGCAACACATATTAACTCCCCAGGAAATTACCCTGCCTTCGCTTACAATAAGCGCCGCCGTCTGGGTTTTCAGACAGGTCGACCGGGAAAGAATGAACCTGCCGATGGCAAAAAAATCTTCGTCGGTTTTTGGATTCGTCAGATTAAGCTCTGCGCGCCCCTCTTTCAATTCCATATCCTTACTCCTTAAAAAGCCATATGAAAAAACTTCTGACGAAACATTAGCACAAAAACACTCCGCCGTGAAGCGGGGTACTTGTTCTCTGCCTATAAGCCGAATTTGTTAAATTAATTTTATGAAGTCATCTACCGCAATTCCCGCCTGTTTAATTATTGATTTAAGCGTTTTTGGAGTAAGCTCTTTTCTGTGAAATGGAATTGTTACTCGCAGTCCGCGCTTAACCTGATGCCGAAGTTGGATGTGGCTTCCGCTCTGATGATATTCATAAAAACCGGCTCGTTTTAGAGCCTTGATAACTAACGCTGATGGTATGCGGGGTAATTTTGGCAAAATTAATTATACGCCAACGATAACTTTTTCACGGTGAGGCGAGCCGAACGCAGATAATCCGTCTTTGAGCAGGGCGTCCAAATAGCATTTAATTGCGTCCTTAGTCATTTCACGCGCCTCTTTTATATTGTTTCCCTCGGTAACCAAGCCTGGCAATTTAGGTACAGTAACCGTGTACCCAGCTCCATTTGGATCAAAAATGGCTTCGTATTGCAATATATTTTCTTTGCGCTTTTTCATAGCTTAACTATAATCTAAACCTCATAAAAATCAAGTGTGAAGCCGCTGCATCCGCCAGTTGGCGGGCTCTCCAAAAAGCTGGTAATCAAAGTGCTGGAGGATTGAAATGGATGCTATAATTACCGGATGGGCAGGATTCTCATAAAATCATTACCTCCGCTTATCGCGCTTCCGATAGCCTTGTCCGTTAACATGTTCGGACCGGCCGGCGGCGGATATTTTCTGATTGCCTGCATATTTTACGGCCTCTATCCGCTTGCGGTCCAGATTTGGCGTGAACTCTATAAAAATAAACGCGTAGATCTGGGCCTTCCAGTCATACTGACGATATTATTGCTCGTTTATATTGGCGAACTCCGGACTGCCGGTTTTTTTGTTTTCCTTATTTTGCTTGGCGGGCTGTTTAAAGACTATGTTGTTTGGCGCGTTAAAAAATCCGTTGAAAATATTTCCGGATCCTTGCCGTCTACCGCGCTTCTCAAAAACGCCGGCGGAACAATTGAAATACAAATCTCGGAAATTAAAAAAGGCCAGACCATCGCGCTGAAAGCCGGCTCGCGCGTACCCGTCGACGGCGTTCTCCTCTCCGGCTACGCGGTGCTCGACGAATCCGTCGTTACAGGCGAATCAAAACACATTGAAAAGAAAAAAGGTTCAAAGCTGATTGCAGGGTCAATTAATATCGGGGACTATTCGGAAATGCTGGCTTCCGAAACAAGCGCAAACTCCACCATCGCCCAGGTCAAAAAACTTGTCGAAGAAGCTCAGTCGAAAAACGCTCCCCTTTCCAGATTCACCGCCGTATACGCAAAAGCCACGGTCGCCATAACCCTCATTCTCTGTGTTGTATATTATCTCGCGGCAGGCGATATCCTGCAGTCTATCGCGCTCTGGATAGCTCTGGTGCCTGTTATATTCGCGATAATCGTCCCCGTTTCCACAACCCTCGGCATCAGCACTTTGGCCAGGCACGGCATTCTTATTAAAAATGCCGAGATGGTAGAAAATCTCACAAAAATAAATACTGTAGTTTTTGATAAAACCGGCACGCTGACGAACGGCCGGCCCGAAGTCGCCGAAATATTACCCTCTCCCGGTTTCGACGACAAAGATATCCTGCGCCTGGCGGCAAGTGTGGAAAAATATTCAGAGCATCATCTGGGAGAAGCGCTGGTCCGTAAAGCGGAAAAAGAAAATCTGGCACTGAATCCGGCCGAAAATTCTAAAACCGCCAAAGGTATGGGGATTGAAGCGGTCTCCGGAAACAAACATATTCTTCTGGGCAAACGCGAATATATAAATAATGCCGGTATAGCGATAGATGAAAAGTTTTCGGACCTCGCGCAAAAATCAGCCGAATCCGGAAGGTCGGCGGTTTTCATGGCGGTTGACGGGCGCCTTGCCGGAATTTTCTTTATTGAAGACGCAATCCGCGAAAACGCAAAAAATGTCGTTGCCGAATTAAAAAACATGGGCTTTGCGGTCATTATGCTCACGGGCGACAGCAAGGCGGCCGCAAAAAAAATAGCGGCCAGCCTCGGTATAGAAAACTTCAGAGCGGAGTGTCTTCCGGCGGATAAAATCGGTTTTCTCGGCACACTTAAAAAAGAAGGTAAAAAAATAGCGATGGTCGGCGACGGCATCAACGATGCTCCGGCACTTGCCGCCGCGGATATCGGCATCGCGATGGGACTGCGCGGAGTCGGCCTTACGCTTGAAGCCGCCGGAGCCGTGCTTATAAACGATGACCTTGCGGTACTCCCGAGAAGCATCCGTTCTTCCAGGCAAATATTCAGCACGATAAAAGGCAACCTTGCAATCGCGACCGTCATCCATTTTATAACCGCGGGGCTCGTTGTTTCGGGAAACATCGGAATACTCGGGAGCACGCTCTGGCACCAGTTAAGCTCCGTGCTTGTGCTTCTTAACACATCAAGACTTTTCCGGCTCGGAAAAAAATAAAATCCGCCGAAGAGGCGGATTTTTGTCATATAAAACAAAATTTAATTTAGCGTGGCGTACCCTTCTTCTCTGAATTTCTGCTTCTCAAGCTTCCAATAACCATCAATCCAGTTCCTGAAATCATCTTCCGTCAGAAGGCCATCGTGACCCTCCTCGCACAAAAGAAAAGTTTTTCCGGGTAAACGTCCTTCATTTGTCGCTTCCGCCAGCGCGTCTCCTATCGGCAAGGTTGAGAACGCCCCGGCCGACGTTGCTTTACATTGAAAAAAATTTCTTGATGCCTGAAACCATTTTTCAAAAATTTCGAGCCGGAGCTCCCTGCCGTAAATAAAAACGGGGCGGAGGCTGTTCCTGATGCTTGCCACAAAAGCGTCTATCTTTTCTTTAGTTTTTTCGCCGCTTGCGTAATAATATGCGCTTTTTACGGCAAACCCGCGCAGTGCGTCCCCCTTTTTCAAAGCCGTTTCAAACTCCTCATCAGAAGCGGCAAAGTTCAGTTCGTACGAATTTTGCGCGAGAATTTTATCCGGGAAAACCAGCCATACGGCCAATGCACACATTAAGATAAAACGCGTCATAGCTTCTCCTTTCCGCTTAGTATCTTTAAAACTTCTAAAGCGACATAGAGCTGCCTGTCTTCTTTCAGAAGACTGAACCGGGATTTTTCGTCGGGAGTTAATTCTCCTTCTTCTTCTCCCGTCAGATGTCCTGCAATAGTCTGCTCCGAAATAGCCAGTTCAAACGTCATTTTTTCAATGTCATCGCCGCCCCCGTCTACAACAATATCCGGAATCACTCCTTTAGCCTGCAGAGTCCGCCCCCTGGCTCTGTATACGCGTCCGGTGGTTAAAATAAAACAATCTCCTTCGAGTAGTTCTTTCCAATAATCGTTCTCGTCATCACAGCCGTAAACGCTTTGGGACGACGCCTTTCCGAAAGACGGCATGCCGATTATTACTGCCCTTTTGTTATCCTGCAATGCGGACGCCACTATCTCCGAAGCGCTTGCGGAAAGCTCGTCTATCAATACAACCATAGGCAATCCAATTTTTTTTGTATCAGCGCCCCTGTAGCTTGCGCCGAAACCGTGATAAACGCCGTTCCGCTGGACAACCCTTACTATATATTGGTCAAGCTCGAGGAATATTGCGCTAACTTTACCAGCTTCATTCAGCGACCCGCCGGGATTGTCTCTTAAGTCAAGGACCAGCCCATTCACGGATGGCGGAAATTCGGATATCGCTTTATTAATCCGGTCAAAAGCGCTAATTTTTTCGGTTTTTCCGGCAGTTCCTTTTTCAAACTTCGGCAAATAAATATATCCGGCACTGCCGATAACCACGGAGGGAAAAACAGCCGGTTTTATCAGTTCTCTTTTCAGAGTTACGAAAAATTCGGCGCGGCCGCGGCGCATTTTTAATACTACGTCCGTCCCTAATTCTCCGCGAATCCATCCGCTAACCACATCGCTCTTTACGTCTTCGGCTGAATTGTCTCCTACCGCAATTATGAAGTCGCCTTTTTTAATTTCTCCCGATCTCATTGCGGGGCTGTCTTTGACCAGCGCAAAGACGAAAACTTTTCCGTTCCGCACGCGCATTCTTATACCGACGCCTCCGAAAGATTTATTGGCCTCTTCTTTTCCGGCCTTCACGGAAGCCGTGAAATAATCACTGTGCGGATCTAACAAAGAAAAAACTTCCTGCATCCCGCCCTTTCTAAAAGCGGTAACCAATTTTTCAAAACCGATCTCGTTCACATAGCGGTTTCTGATTTCCCTTAAAATTTCGAAATTCTTATTTCCGAGTTCCGCGTAATAATTTACGCAGTCTGCGTCCTTTGCGCAGTCTTCCTCCGTAACGGCGGACTCCACGGGCGAACCGGACAATAAAGTCAACAACAAAATTACAAGGAACTTAAGCATAAATCAAACCTAATTCTAAGCCCAGAATAGCGCCTTTCAGTAAAATAGCAATGCGCGGAATCCTTTAATTTTCCCGCCCGCAGCACGCGCGGTGCAGGAAGAAAAAACCGAAAACAAGAAGAATTATACTCGCGGTCTGCAGGATAAAAAATATCTTAAGCCCGGAAAGCACGACGTACCAAAATTGCGGAGGATACAAAAGAACATATTTGATTATTAAAAAATTGCGGAAAATACCGAGCAAAGATTCCGCGATAATGAAGCAGACTCCGAGAACACCGTAAAGATTTTTCGGTTTCGCGCGCCATACCCACCATACCAATGTCAGGGCTGTCAACGACCGCAAAGGAAAATAAAACACGATATTTCCGATAAGCGGCAATGTATAAGAATTTATGACTCCCTGCCGTGTTATGAAATGATACGCGAAAAACGCCATGGCGGCGAGAGACCACAAAAAGAAAATTTTTCTTTGCGTCTTGCTTATCCGGATATCCAAAGCGTCAAGCACGCCCCGGTAGATAAATATGAGAGCAAGAAAAGTTATCGGAAAAGTTATGGCGAAAAAGAAATTGAAAGCGGTTACCGTTGTGGCACTGCCGAGATTGGTTAAAATAACCGGCACTTGAAACCAATACATTAAAAAAAGCGCCCCTGACCAATACAAAAGAAACGGCGGGCGTTTTGGAGGGTGTCTGAACCAAGCTACGAACAAATAGACGCTCGTAAGAACGCCGAGTATTAAGGCTAAAGCGGGATATACGACCCACAAATTCATTGTGCTTTTATCGTATCATTTTGGGCACAACTTGCAAAAACGTGGTTTTTTGTTAGAATATATATCTGCGATGCGGGGTAGACCTGCCCGCAATGCTACGCATAGCGTTGCAGGCGGGGAAGCGGTATCTCGCTCGGAAATCCATGTTTTTCTATACATATGTCTTGAGAGGCAAGAAGGACAGCGAATTATATGTCGGTTGGTCTAAAAATTTAGAGCAACGGATAAAACAGCACATCAACGGTGAAGTTGATGCTGCCAAATATAGACTTCCGATTGAACTGATTTATTATGAAGCTTGTAAGTCAGAAGAGGCCGCTATTAAAAGAGAAAAAGCATTAAAAAGCGGCTTCGGAAGAGCGTATCTAAACAGGAGGTTGAAATAATTTTTACGATGCGGGGTAGAGAAGTGGTATCTCGCAAGGCTCATAACCTTGAGACCGTGGTTCAAATCCACGCCCCGCTACAAATGACCGGAAAACCTGCCGCATACGGCAGGTTTTCTTTTTAGGACAATCCACTTCCGGATTTGACAGCTTCATTCTGCTGTCTTAGAATGGAAATATGAAAGAACAAATTACACCTAACAAAGAGGCTTCCGGTGAAGCCGATTATTCGCTGGAAGCCTTTCGCGCAAAATTAGGCGAAAAAAGAAAAAAGTATATACAAGGCGGAATCGTTGGCAATGGAATGCAGGAAAAAATAATGTATGGTAGGGATTTTACGCAGATCGGCGGCGTTCTAGCGGGAGCAATATATGTCTTAGAAGCCAATGAGCAGGATAGGAAAAAATTACTTCAAGACTTGAGAGATACGCTTAGAGTTCTAACGGATGTAGCGCCAAAAGATGCAACAATTGACTCTGAAGGCCAAGAAAAATTATTTGAGAGAGTAGAAAAGCTAATTGCCGGATAATTTAGAAAATAAAAAAAGAGGCCAGGATTATGGAAATGAACACTGTGCCGAGGAGATTGGACCAGAAAAGTTTTTTATCTTTATGGAGCCAGCCGTAAAGAGTGTAGCTGGACCACGAAAAAAAAGCTAAAATTATCATTATAAAAGAAAGCCCGCCCGTGCTTTTGTGGTCAAAAATAAGCTTTATCTGGTCGGAATATCCGAAAACCGCCACCGCAATGGTTGCCACCGAAGTTGACCAATGGACTACTTCTAATAACATTTAAATATAACTTAACTCTTTTAAAGCTTTCTCAAAACAGGCAATAACCCGCGCCGAGTCTTCCGGCGACAGCTTATATCCCGCTTCGTGCGCAATGCGGTTGCGCACCTTGTGCGCCTCCCAAAGATCGTTTAGCGAATCAAGGTCGGAAGATTCTATTTTTTTCAGGCGGTCGCCCAAATTCTCCCCGTGGTAACCGGCTAAATCCAATATCCGCTCTATCAGCGCGTCAGCCGCAATGATGGCGAACTTGCGCTCGTTTTCGTCCGGCAAACGCGACTTTGCAGCAATAAGCACCCACTCCTGAATATTTTTATTTCTTGATTCCGGCGTGCTAAAAACATCCGCTTCTTTACTGCCTCTTAACAATTCTTTCCGTCTTTTTGCATAAATAGCGTTTGTTTTATTGAGGCTGTAAATAATGCCGTATATAAGCGCGACGCAAATAGGAAAAACTATCGCTTCCCATATAAATATCGCATTGGAAAAATCGTGATTTAATATTCCTGTTTTTATATTATCTATTTGGTCCATGATTCTATTATTTTACCTAATTCAAACAATTTTACCTCCTCAAAATGCGGGGCGATTATCTGCATCCCGACAGGCAGTTTCTTTCCGCTCTCTTCGGCCCATCCTACAGGCAAAGAAAGAGCGGGGATGCCCGCTAAATTGACGGGGATAGTATAAATATCTGAAAGATACATTGACAGCGGGTCTTTGGCTTTTTCGCCTATTTTGAAAGGAAGAGTGGGCGTGGTCGGCGCAAGTATAACATCAACCTTAACGAACGCGTTGTCAAAATCTTTTTTGATAAGGCTGCGGACTTTTTGGGCTTTAGTATAATACGCGTCGTAGTACCCGTGCGAAAGCACGTAAGTACCCAAAAGAATTCTCCTGCGCACCTCCAAACCTATCCCTTCGCCCCGGCTTTTTTTGTAAACCTCCAGAAGGTCTTTGCCTTCTTTCCTTGCACCATACCTTATTCCGTCGTACCGTGCCATATTTGAAGACACCTCCGCGGGAACAATTATATAATA
>MFHL01000020.1:14793-17573 GCA_001778595.1 Candidatus Giovannonibacteria bacterium RIFCSPHIGHO2_02_FULL_44_11 | reverse complement strand
GTCTAAACCATCGCCGAAATATTCACGCGGCACGCCAATCTTAGCAACTTGGCGGTCCGTCCGCCCATTGGCGGTCGGACCGCCAAGTTCTGTCGAAGTCGCGTCTAATTCATCTTTTCCCGCGATAACATTGAATATTTTTTTGGTGTCTTCAACAGTCATGGCAACCGGCCCTATCTGGTCCAGAGAAGAAGCCATAGCCATAAGCCCCGAGCGGGAAACCGCGCCATAAGTCGTTTTTAGCCCAACCGTACCGCAAAAAGCGGATGGCTGACGTATTGAGCCTCCCGTCTCCGAACCGAGCGCCCCCATGGCCATTCCCGCCGCAACCGCCGCCGCGGAACCTCCCGACGAGCCTCCGGCCACCCTTTCCGGGTCATGCGGATTTTTCACAACACCGTAAGCGGAATTTTCCGTGGAAGAGCCCATCGCAAATTCGTCCATGTTGGTACGGCCCAAAAATATCGCCCCGGCTTTTTTTAATTTTTCAATAACAAAAGCATCGTATGAGGCGGTGTAATTCTCTAAAATTTTGGAAGCCGCGCTTGCCGTGTGCCCCTGTATCAAAATATTGTCTTTTACCGCGATAGGCACTCCCATAAGCCTCGTAATTTTCTCTCCCTCCGCGATTCTTTTGTCCAGATCTTCCGCGCGCGCAGTTGCTTCTTTTTCAAAAACTTCCAAATAAGCATTGAGGCCTGCATTTTCCCTCGGCCATAGCCCTACGGGCGAGGCTTTTTTTATTTTTTCCAGATAAGAAATAGTGACTTCGCGGACGGAAGTTTTTTTATTTTTCAGCGCGTCATGGAATTCGGCTATGTTCACCCTGTTAGAAAATTTACATCAAATAATATGCCGGTATAGACTATTACCGGCTTAGAATATATTATGCCAACACCGCCGTTTAAAAATTTTCCTACGAGGTTCATTACAAAATGGATTTAACTTTCAGATAAGTGCCGTGGCCGGAATCAAATTTTTCAGGAAAAGAATCGATAAGGTCTTTAGCAACTTCATATTCATCCTCCTTCGCTAAAGCTTCGGAGGATGATGCGTCGGAACGCATCACATTTTTCAAATCAATTGCGTGGGTTGCCTCGCCCGCGCCCGAAACATCGGCTTCTTTTAAGACATCTATATAACTCAAAATATCTCCCAAGTCTTTTGTGAGTTTTTTTGTCTCCTCTTCTCCAAATTCAACCCTTGCCAAGTCTTTCAAATGTTCAATATCTTCCTTGGAAATCATAAAGCTATTCTAGCCTAAAATGTCAATAAAAAAAAGCCCCCGGCGGGCTTATTTTATCATCTTCAAAAACTCCTTTTCGTCCAAGATTTTTATGCCCAGTTTTTGGGCGCGGGCGTATTTGGAGCCGGGGTTAGCGCCGACCACAACATAATCCGTGTTTTTGCTTACGGTCTCCGACGGGTCGCCTCCCAGCTCGCGGACTTTCGCCTTTGCTTCGTCACGGCTCATAGCTTCAAGCTCGCCGGTCAAAACAAATGTTTTTCCCGTAAGCTTTCCCGGCGCGCGCTTTTTGGGATTGATTATTTCAACGTGTTTTAATAATTTTGTAATCAAATTTTTATTGCGTCCTTCACGAAACCATTCATAAAGACTTTTCGCCACAACTCCGCCGATGTTCGGAATGTTGTTTAACTCTTCAAATTCCGCGTTCTCTAAATTTGTAAGCGACCTAAAATGTTCGGCCAAATCTATCGCCGTCTCTTCCCCCACGTGCAATATTCCCAAAGCGTAAATAAAGCGCGCCAGCGTAATTTTCTTGGCGCCGTTTATTGACCTGATGATGTTTTCCGCCGACTTTTCGCCGAATCTTTCCAAAGGCGCGATATCGCCTTCTTTTAATTCAAATATGCCGGAAATATCCCGTATCAAGCCGTAATCCAAAAACGCGTTCAGTATTTTGGGGCCAAGACCGTCTATATTAAAAGCTTTTCTTGAAACAAAATGATACATTCCTTCGCGATGCCTTGCCGGACAATTTTTATTTACGCAAAACCAATTAACCCCATTCTTCTCAACAGTTTTTTCGCAAACTGGACAAACGCGCGGCATATGAAAATTTTTCTCTTTTCCGGTGCGTAGTTCCGTAAGAACTTTTATTACATCGGGGATAACATCTCCCGCGCGCCCTACAACAACTGAATCGCCGATTTTCAGCTCCAGTCTGTTTATCTCGTCATCATTGTGCAGAGTCGCGCGCGACACCGTTACTCCGCCGATATCCACCGGACGCAAAACCGCAACGGGCGTAAGCGTACCCGTACGCCCAACCTGAACGATTATATCCAGAACGGCGGTTGTGGATTCTTTCGGTGAAAATTTAAAAGCGATTGCGCCGCGCGGAGTCTTTCCGACGACTCCAAGTCTGCTGAAAATACGATTGTCATTTACGGAAACAACAATGCCGTCAATATTGTAAGGTATCTTCCCGCGCGCTTCGGCAATCTTTTTGTGGTGCGAGAAAACCTCTTCTTTTGTTCTGCAAATTTTCTCATAAGCGCCGCCTGTCTTGAACCCCATTTCTCCCAGCGCCCCGTGTTCTCCGCTGTGCAATTTTTCATCAAGGCCGATAAGGTCATAAGCAAAAAAATCCAGCTTGCGGGAAGCGGTAATCTTAGGATCCAACTGCCTCAAAGAGCCCGCGGCAAGATTCCTGGAATTGGCATATTCTTTTAAATCTTTTTTCTTTTGTTCCTTATTTATCGCATTGAAATTCTTATTCGTAATTATCGCCTCGCCCCTTACTTCTATCCTCTTT
>MFHL01000020.1:0-14772 GCA_001778595.1 Candidatus Giovannonibacteria bacterium RIFCSPHIGHO2_02_FULL_44_11 | reverse complement strand
TCCGTCTTCATATACAAGCGAGAGCGCCAAGCCGTCGAACTTCAGTTCAGAATAAAACTCCAACGCTCCCGACGGCTCCAGCTTCCTGATACGTTCAGCCCATCCGGAAAACTCTTCCGCGGAAAAAACATCCTCAAGCGAGAGCATTTTTACGCTATGTTTTATTTTTTTAAATTCCTTCAAAGGTTCGCCTGACACTCTTTGCGTCGGCGAATCTGGAGTTATCAGTTCAGGAAATTTATCTTCCAGTTTTTTTAATTCGTGCTTTAACGAATCCAGAGCTTCGTCCGAGATATCCGATTTGTTTAAAACATGATAAGCGTGCCTGTATTTATCTATCAGCGCCTTCAGCTTTTCTAAGCGTACTTTTACCTCCTTTGGCGCCATATTAATACATGATCTCAAGCCCCCTTTGAATAACGCGGGCGTTTGAAGTGGTACAATCGGGGACGTTTTCACCGAAAGAATCTATGACTGTTTTACCGGAGCCTAATTTCATCGCTGTAACCGTTGCGCAGGACCTGCCCGGCATGACCGTAAAATTGAACCTAAAGGTCACTCCTCCCACACCGTCGGAAGCAGATTGCAAAGTCACAGGAGTTCCGTTGCAATTAATATCGGTGGCCGGCGTTGATGTAGAAAACGAGTTCAACATAACATCGGCGTAAAGCGCGCATTCAATACCGGAATCAGCGGCATAAAAAGCTATTTGCGATTCCTTTGCAGCGGTTGAAATACCAAGCTCCCCGTAAACTATCATAAAAATTCCCAAACCAAGAAGCGACGCGGTTGAAGATATTAACATTGCCAATAATAATGTGATGCCTTTTTTTTGCACCCCATTAAAAAATTTATCGACATTTATATTGCCATTTAACACGTCTCTCCTTGGTTTATAATCTTTTATTTGCATAAATAGTTTTTATAAATTTTCCTACGGGCAAGTATAATTTATCTTACTAATCTTTGAGTCATAGTAGTTTCAAGGCTAAATTGTGACTTTGATTTGCCGGAGCCCGCCGAACCATTCACGATTAGCGTGATTATAGCGTGAAAATGTAGTTCACCATCAGTAGCTTCATCTTGAAATGATTTAGAGCCTGTTACATAAAATCTTAAATCCTGTAAATTTGCGTTGTCGCCCGTAGCCTGTTCCCACGTAACGCCGCCGTCAAGCGATCTTTCCATAAATCCTATCGAAACTCCGCTTAAAGCCTTAGTATTAAACCTGTAAGTTACCATTTTCCCTTGAGCATTAACGAACGTGATTGCCTGCGCGCCCGCGCCGGTGGGCGGGCAATCTAATGGGGAAAGCGTATTAATATCAGCCCAAACTCCGCAGTAAAAGACATCTCCCGTGCGCATCTCTTTTGATATTACCTCTATTCCGTAGCGGAGGTCGTCGTAAGCGCTTTGTATGCTGATGGCCTTTCTTTGCGCGGCAACCATTGCAAGCAGGGACGAGACGGCTATCAGGGACGCAACCCCGAAAACCCCCAAAGAAACTATTATTTCTATAAGACTAAACCCCGGCTTGCCCGCAAATAAATTATTTTTTTTCATTACAATCTAAGCCAGTTAAGTATAATTTCTTCAACACTCAAGCTTTGACCGCCGGTATTTCCCTTCCAGTTAATAGTCACATTAATGCGCACGATATCGTCATCTATCTTCTTAAGGCGTATCGTTCTTTGAAAAATAGTGGTATTTCCGGAAGTATAATTATAAAAATTACGCGCGTTCATTTTTAAAAGAGGGCATCCGTTCGGATAAAAACCTCCCGAACAATTTTTTATTTCAAAATTCTGGGTGCTACCGTCAAAATTCAGAGCGTCAATATAACAACCGTTAGCGGGGGACTGGCATTCCGCCGGCCCGGGAGGAAGAAGCCCTTCCATCCATCCGCGCCCCTGTAAAATATTATTGGTCCGGTAAAGGCGGATAAGCTCAATGCCTTCCTGCGCCAAATTAGCAGCGATCAAATTATTTTTTGCCGCGGAGGCGGCTTTTAAGCTTTGTGCGGCCAGCGTTAAAGGCCCGGTAATTACCAGCACCAAAACACTGATGGCTATCATTGTTTCAATCAAAGAAAATCCGCGCTTTAATGCTTTTTTCATATTTATTGTATTGAAACTTGCCCGCTAGTCCGCACCCTCATAACCTTTGTAAACGCGCCGTTTTGAGAAGAAATTGTGATATCTACCCACGTATAAGACGCCCAGACAGAACTATGTCCGAGTATAATTATGCTTGGAGAAGGGCGCTGGTAAACAACTTCTACGATATCAAGCGCGATACAGGACATTCCGTTACAGCCGTCGATAGAAAGCACTTTCGCTCCTCCCTGCATGACTTTAGTCGCAACCATTTCCGAACCATAGACCGAACCGGTATTATAAATTTGCTTATTATAAGGAGGAATGGTTTTTACCGCGCAAGCGATGTCTGCGAATAGCACATAAGTCGAAGTATTTTTAGTAATTGAAACTCCATAAGGAGGGAAACGCGCGGGAGGAGAAACCAGTGGCTGGCAAATGGGTGCGGTAAAAGCAGGGCTAAACTCTCTGACAGCAATCGCATACGCCTGCGCCTGGCGCAAAGAAAGCTGTAATTCATGCAACGCTATGCTTACCGCAATTTGGCTTCTAAATGCGGGGAAGTTCGCTATCGTCAGGCCAGATACCATAAGCATAATCCCCATAACCACTATAAGCTCAACCAAAGCAAAACCTTTCTTTTGTTTGTTTAAGGCGCACATTGCCTAAATTATACCACTGCAATTAAATCTCCGTAATGCTCAGGCATTCCTTGCGGTCAAATTTACATGAAGACGTACAGCTTAGAGTACCCCTGCTATATCCCAGCGATATGCAAGTTTCGCCGCTTAGGTCCGTCGTATCACATTCTTCGCTGGACTGGTTAACCACGCCGTCACCGCAGATTGGGCATGAGTTGAAAGCGGTACAAGTTGAATTGCAGTTTAACGGGCAGGCACCGTTGCCGGCCGGGTCGTCGCAAATTTCCGTTCCCTCACGAATCCCATTATTACAGATTTGTATAACCGGACATCCGTCAGCGGGAATATCATCGCAAACCCCGCTCCAATTATTGGAAATACATGCTTCAGTTCCGGGACAGCTTTGAGTTAAAACGATTGCAGTGCAAGGCCTGGTATCGCCTGAAATACAAACAGGAGGAGGCGTTAAATCATCAAAAGCAGCGCAAACTGGCGTGAGGCTGCTAGCATAAAAATCGGGATCACTTGCCATTAAAACAGGATCAAAAGGATAAGCAGTGTGCCATGTTTCAATTGAAGCTATGTTTTGCGTGACATCAAAAGAACTATTAACCAATGTGGTTACATAATCTTGGTCATTTGGAATCTCTGCCGATGAATTGGTGCTTGCGATAAGTCCGCCGCTAGAATTCAGAAGCTTAATAAAATATTTTTCGTCCGGTTGACTTTGGCTACCGGAGCCTCCGGGGCCGAGATGATGGTCATAACTGACAAGCGTAATGTTATATTTTCCGGCACTAATAGATACGCCGAAAGGACCAGCAGAATAGGGACTTGAAGCTCTTAAATAGCTGTAAGGTACAAAATCAATGATTGTTCTGCCTGCTTGCGATGGTAACGAACAGCTAATAGTCGGGCCGCCAACGCAGGCGTTGTCGGTGCCAACAACTCCATAATCACTGCCGCTCCTAAAATGAATCCAACCAAGCACATTCTCGCCCCATGCCCAGCCGCTCCAATTACAGCCGGAAACAGTCACGCCATAAGTTGGACCCTTTAAATGAATCCAGCCGTCCCAACCGTCACCATCCGCCCATAGAGCTTTGGCCCAGCCGTCAACAACGCCGGTAGTGCGGTCTAGCGTGGGTTGGCATTGTCCAGAAGGACATCCGCCGACATCGGCCGCGTTAAAACTAATCCAGCCGATATTCTCAATTGTCCCGTCGTTTGGATTCGCCCAGGCATAGCCGGAAATATTACAAACATTCGTCGTGCACGCAGGGTCAACCCTTACGCCATAATTAGCCCCCGCTCCTTGATTAGTAGAATTAAAACTAATCCAATACGCTCCTTTTCCTGTATTGCCGGGTCCGGCTATAGCGGAATCTTTTTCGTCCGGCATATCAGAAAACGCCCACCCTGAAAGATTGTCGGAAGAAGAAGCAGATGAAACACTGAGCAACCAAGAAGAACCCAAAATCAAAGACAGACCCAAGACTAACAAAAATATTTTAGGTAACTTCATAATTTAAAAACTATTTCTTTATTTCTTTATACAGATAAGCTCAAGCCGATAGTTCATATGGCTGCCGTTATAATCGTAAGCCCAACAACCATCGCGTCCTGATGAATTTGTTACGCGTTCGTGATACGTCATCTGGTCGCCTAAATTGCCTCGCCTAAACTGCGGTGGCGCGGCGGAAGTTGCCTTACATGGGCCGTCATTCTCGCAATAGCCGGCCAAAGATGTCGGACCTACAGCAGGAGCTTGGTCATCCGTAGTGTCACAAGCTATAAGAATCGGATACGACGCCGGACAATAAATAACAGAATCGTTGCTTACAACCTGTGAACGCACAACTGTAAATTGGTTGGTAAATTTCAGCTCGCTTGCCCACTCATTAATTGCCGCTATCCAATAATCGTTCGCTGAAACTTTTCCTGTCCCGACATCCAGCTTTTGAGTAGGGGCTATTGTACCAATTCCGACATTCCCTCCGTCGGTCGCCAAAAGGGCGGTCAAGCGGGAACGAAAAGCCCCCACAACCAAGCCTCCTGTTTTCTCTTGCACAACACCGCCTACATTAACAGGCGCTACGGCAGTGCCGCCGGGGGCAGATGTGGAGGGCTCGCTAAAAGCAAAGGCCTGAACAACCACTAATGTGCTTCCCAGAACCGCCATCTTTAGTATTTCTTTTAATGTGTTTTTCATAGATTTTTATTTTTTTAATTTATAATTCTGTTAAGCTTTTAATTAGTTTTTCCTGTTCGGATGTTTTGAAAGTTTTTACTTTAGGGTCGGAAACGGATTTTGTTATTTGCGCCTGCTCTTCGGCGGAGAATGACTTGGGAGGAGGAGAAACCACGCTTTGTATTAATTCTTCTCTTCTTTTTTCCGCGGCGCTTTTTTGCACTTCCGCCGGATTTTTTAACAAAAAGAAGCTGAAATACAGATACAACAGCGAAACCAAAGCAAGGGCAACGCCCAAAACCACATAGTTTGTCCTGATATTTTTGTTGTTTTCCAAATCAGACGTGTTCATTTTCCTTAATTAAATGATAACTTTATCGCAAATTACGGTCAATTCTGGTTATACACAGACTATCGCGGCTGTTCACCAAAAAAAACTCTCAAAAAACGAACTTGCGTACCACACTATTACCGCGCCCAGAGCCAAAAACGGCCCGAAAGGTATCTCGCTTTTTAAGCCGAACTTGCTATTTTTAAAAAGCAAAAGAAAAATGCCAGCGATGCCTCCGAGCCAAAAAGAGGCTAACAACATCATAATATTCAGTGGCCACCCCAAAAACAGCGCCAACGGCAAAGCCAAATTAGCGTCCCCTCTCCCCATCCATCTGCCGTCCGAAAGACGCCACATCAGATAAAAAAATGCCGCGATAAGAAAAGAAGATACAAAATCGCTTAAATTCGGCTGATGCCAAAAAATCCACGGCACAACCGCGCAAACACTGAATATGATTATAAAATGAGTGTCTATTATTTTCCGCTTATAATCATAAACCGCAACAAGCAATAAGGCCGAAAATGCGGCAAAATAAAACAGCGACATAAGCCACGCCCAAACCGCCATATCAAATGTGGAATATTGGAGAGGCAAATATTTCAGATAAACGCCGAGCGCCAAAACTCCGGTCAACGCTTCAACTGCCGGATATTGCCATGAAATTTTGCTTCCGCAATAACGGCAACGCCCCCTTGAAAACACGAAGCTAAAAATAGGCACCAAATCCCGCGGTTTTAAGTTTTTGCCGCATGAAAAACAATGAGAGCTGTCCCATATAATAGACTCCCCTGTATTTTTCCTTAAAATTACAACATTCAAAAAACTGCCAACAATCGCACCGAACACAAAAATAAAAATTAAAACAATAATCTCCACACTTAAATTTTATCCTGTTTTATCCCAACATTACATACTAAATTGAAGTCGGACTTCAATTTAGTAATAAATAATGCTATATAAGACATAATGAACCGCGAGAAACCGGCAAGCGGTGAAATATATCATATCTTTAATAGGGGAGTTGAAAAACGCCTTATATTTATGGATGATTTTGACCGCAAGCGTTTTATTGATAGTTTATACCAATTTAATGATACTTCCCCGGTGTTTAATTTTGGACACAAATTAACCGAAGTCCGACTTCAATTTAGAGAAAGAGAAGAGATGGTGGAAATTATGGCATTTGCGCTGATGCCGAATCATTATCATCTGATGGTAAGAGGGATTACGGAAAATGGAATTACGGAGTTTATGAGGAAACTGGGAACCGGTTATACCAATTATTTTAATGCTAAATATCAAAGAGTTGGGCCTTTGTTTCAGGGAAAATTCAAAGCGACGCCGATCAAGGACGAGCGGCATTTTTTATATCTACCCTATTATATACACTTGAATCCGTTAGACTTAACAGATAAAAAATGGAGAGAACAAGGCATTTCAAATCTTAAAAAAGCTGAAAAATATTTAGCATCGTATAAATGGTCAAGTCATCTCGACTATGCAGGAGAAAAAAACTTTCCCGAGATTATAGACAAAGCGTTATTATCTGAAATTTTTGAAAGCACGGAACAATATAAAAAAGATTTGCTGGATTGGGTTAGTGAAGAAAATCTTAGTGAAATAGCAGATATTGCCCTTGAACCCATTAGCGAGGCTTAGTTGACCGATAAATCGAAGTCCGACTTCAATTTCTTAGGCATAACCCAAAAACCCCGCGGAAGCGGGGTTTTTGGTTGAAAAATCAGAATTTCGCTGAAAAATCAGAAATTCAAAGCAATTATGGTCCTACGCAGTAATCGACATCCGGGGAAGCACCGCTACAAGTCATAGCAGTGTCGCAAGTTACAGAAGTTGATGATCCGGTCGGTTTATCTCCAGTTAGTTCCAATGTAGCGTGAATGCCGTAGCTAGTATTACTGCCACTTACAGTCTTTATACAATAAGTGTATGAACCCGGTGCCGGTGCCGTAGGTTCTACAGCTATACATTTGTTTCCCGTACCGCAAGAATCTGCGCCTGCCAACGCGGCTATGGTCGCGGCATACGAGCCACTATTTGAATCAAAATACAACTCGTTCGCTAATCTTATCTGGTTTAGATCGGCTATACGCCTTGCATCACGCGATTTCTTTCTCGCTGTGTTCAACGAAGCTAATACGATAGAGGCCAAGATGCCGATAATGGCGATAACCACCAAAAGTTCAATAAGGGTAAAACCCTTACCTCCTCCATTTTTTCTATTTAAAAGTTTTAACATATTTTTTGTTTTTCTTTATTGATAATGGATGCCTATCGACCCCCGCCTGCGGCGGGGCAGGCCGTCCCGCTTATCGGGACCTCTTTATATTTCTACAATCCTATTATATCAAACTATATTAAGCATAAAAAGGGGGTTGTGGATATCCTCTCCTGCGACAAGCCTGCCTGTCGGCAGACAGGGCTTCGGAGGGTAAATCTATTAGAATCCTGCGGAGATGCTGTATATAGGCAAAAGTATCGCTACGGCCAAAAAACCTACGCCTATGCCTAAAACTATAATCATTAAGGGCTCGATAAGATTGACCATGTTGTCCACAAGGTTATTTACCTCTCTGGTATAAAATCTGGAAACACTGCCTAAAATATAATCCAGCTTGCCCGTAGCCTCTCCTATCTTTATCATCTGTGAAAGAAGCGGGGGTATTGCGTCGTACTTGGCAAACGCGTCCGATATCATGCTTCCTCCTTTTACCGCTTCCAGCGCGTCAAGCATAATCCTCCTGTATATTTCATTGCCTACCACTTCCGATGTAATCTCAAGCGCGCGGACCACCGTAATGCCTCCTGATATCAACGTATGAAGATTGTCTGCGATTCTGGCAAGGTATATTTTTTTAAAAATATTTCCCAAAATCGGCAGGCTAAGCTTAACTTTCGCGAAATAAATCTTGCCGGCCTCGGTCTGACCGTAACGGATAAGGAACACCGTAAATACCGCCAGAAAAAGAAGGACTATTATTCCGAACCTACGCAAAATATCGCTGAAAGCAATTACCGCAACAGTATAAAACGGCAAATCCTGCCCCGTTTCTTTCAAAAGAGAGGCTATCGGCGGAATAACATACACAAGCATCATAACCATGACCGTGATAAAAACGCCAAAAACAAACCCCGGGTAAATAAGCGCGTTTCTGGCTTTTGACGCCAAGTCGTAATTGCGCTCCAGATAGCTCGCCAAAAAATCAAAAATTTCTTCCATTTTGCCGGCTTCTTCGCCAGAACGCACCATTGCCACGTAAAATTTGGAAAAGACATCGGGATGCTTTCCCATTGCCTGCGACATAGGAAGTCCGCCCTGTATGTCATCCAAAATGCCTATTAAAACACGGCGCAAACCGGGATTTTCGGTCTCCCCGACAAGTATCTTAAAAGATTCCGCTATCGGGACTTTCGCGGAAAAAAGAGTTGCAAGCTGACGTGATAAAATTACGATGTCTTTTTGACTTACTGACGCAAAAAGCCCTAGGCTTGCCAAAAAACCCATAATTCCTCCTTTGTCCTGAACGGGCGCGATTGAGGTAACCAGAAAATTCCTTCTTTGCAGGGATGAAACAGCAAGATCAATGCTTGAGGCTTCAATTGAGCCCTGGGTTTCTTTACCGTCCGATGTGCGCGCTTTGTAAGTGTATTGTGCCATATTTTAATTAAAACATTATCTGCCTGATAATATGCGGAGTTCCTGTGGATTAAGCGAGAAAATAAGGGCGTTTTCCATTGTTATTTCTCCGCGTCTGACCAAATCCATCAAAGATCTGTTGAAAGAAACCATTCCGTTCTCCGAATTTGTTTCAATAACAAGGTCAAGCTCGTGCGTTTTATTTTCGCGGATAAGATTGCGGACCGCGGGGTTTGATATCAAAAGTTCATAAGCAGGAATAAGCCCGCCGGCAATACGCGGTATCAGGCGCTGGGAAAAAACACCGATAAGGGTATTTGCAAGCTGAGACCTGATTTGCGCCTGCTGGGCGCCGGGAAAGGAATCAATTATACGGTCAATGGTCTGCGCCGCGTTGTTTGTATGCAAAGAAGAAAAGACCAGATGCCCTGTTTCCGCCGCAGTTACCGCCGTGGCCATTGTTTCGTGGTCGCGCATTTCCCCTATCATCGCCACATCCACGTCCTGCCTGAACATTGAACGCAGAGCGGTTCCGAAATCCACGGTATCAGAACCTACTTCGCGCTGGTCAACCATTGAACGGTCGGGTGTAAAAATATATTCTATCGGGTCTTCAATAGTCACGATTTGCGCCGCCTTGGTGTGATTAATGACGTCAACTAATGCGGCGAGCGTAGTAGATTTTCCGTGGCCTGTCGGGCCAACCGCCAGAAAAAAACCCTGCTCTTTCTTTGCAAAGTCCAGAAGAACGTTCGGTATATTGAGCTCGGCCAAGGTTTTAATGCGCACGGGAATAAGCCTCATAGCCACCCCAACATAGCCTTTTTGAAAATAAGAGTTTACCCTGAACCTCATTTTGTCTTTAAAAGAATATGAAAAATCGCGCTCGTGGTTCTTTAAAAATTCGGCAAAAGTTTCCGCGTCCATCATTGCTTCCGCGAGTCCCTGGGTATTTTCCGCCGTCAATATGGGTATTTTTGACAAAGGAACAAGCTGTCCGGAAACGCGCAAAGTCGGATGGCGCCCTACTGATAAATGCAGGTCTGACGCGTTCTCTTTGGCTACCATTGTTATAAGGTCTTCAAGAAATTTGGCGTAATCCATTTGTTATTTATTTTTCCTTGCTAATAAACTTTCAACCCGTTTTACAACCTCCGAAGGAGTAAAATGCGCTTTGATTATGTAGTCCGTTGCCCCCAGCTTCATGCCTTTCTCAACGTCGTCTTTTTGCCCCAAATTGGTCAATACCAGCGTTACGGCGTCGGGCGCGGCATTCTCCTTTTTTAAATTCCGCAAAAGGTCAAAGCCGTCCATTTTAGGCATAACCACGTCCATCAATATTACATCCGGCGGGTCTGCTTTAGCTTTTTTGACGGCCTCTTCGCCGTTCTCGGCAGTATCCACCTGAAATCCGAATTCCGTAAATTTCATCGCGTACATCTCAAGCAAAAACTCATCGTCATCTACTATTAAAACTTTAGTTTTTGCCATTATTTTTATACTACTTCCATTAATTCCTCGAGTCCGATCGTTCCGTCCAGTACTTTTAGTATACCATCTTGGTGCATATTTATCATGCCCTGGCTAAAGGCCTCCTTTAATATCTCTCCTTCGTTGGGCTTATTTAAAACTATATTTTCAAGAGTTTTTGTCATGGACAAAACCTCAAAAACCGCGATTCTGCCGCGTGCGCCTTTCGGACAGGAAGCAGAAATTTTTCCGCGGTAAATATGCGGAGGCAATTTAATGCTTTTTCTCAAATCAGGAGGCATAGTTGCTATCTCGGCCTCTAAAGTCTCTTTAAGTTTTCCTTCCACAGGAACTTCTTCTTTTGATTCTTCGCAAAGACACCTTACAAGGCGCTGTCCGATAGCAATGTCCAATGTAGGCGCTATCAAATAAGGGTCCACTCCCATATCTACCAGCCTGGGAATTACGCCGACCGCGTTATTTGTGTGCAAAGTAGAAAGCACAAGGTGGCCGGTGAGAGCCGCGTGAATAGCCAGCTGGGCGGTTTCTTTGTCGCGTATTTCCCCGACCATGATAATATCCGGGTCCTGACGCAAAATATGCCTTAACCCCTGCGCAAAATCATAACCGATTTCCGGACGCACCTGCGACTGGTTGACACCCTGAATTGAATATTCAACCGGGTCTTCCAGACTCACTACGTTGTAGCCTTCTTTATTTAAAGACTGGAGCATCGCGTACAGCGTCGTTGATTTGCCGGAGCCGGTCGGGCCGGTTATCAGAATAAGACCATACGGGCGTTTAAGCCCTTCCTGTATGGCATCAAGATTCCTTCCGCGGACCCCGAGCTTTGTAAAATCCGCGATGCCCGCCTCCGAATCCAAAATACGGATAGCGACTTTTTCACCGTAATATGTCGGGAAGGTGGAAACACGGAAATCTATGTCGCGTTCATCTATCTTTGCGGAAAATCTTCCGTCCTGAGGTTTTCTTTTTTCATCAAGCTGCATACTTGTAAGCACCTTGATGCGCGAAACTATCTGTTCATGCACTTTAAGCGGGAGCACCAAACTGCTGTAAAGAACTCCGTCCACACGGAAACGCACACGAAGGCTGTCCCTGCCCGGCTCGATATGCACATCTGAAGCGTGCCCCTCGGTTGCGTGGCGCAATATTACGGCGACCATTTTTGTGATAGGGGCGTCTTCAATAAAAGGCGTCTCTACCTGCTTGCTCACGCCCGGAACACTTTTAAGGTCTGATGCAATCGCAGACTCAAGCTCGCCTAAAACATGCGAAACTTCGCCGCCGATGCCCTTGTACTCGTCAAGAACCATATTCAAATCTCCTTTTGAGAGAAGAAAAACTTTAAAAGCTTTGCCGATTCTGCCTATAATGAATTTCAGCGCCTCTTTTGATTCAATGCTTTCCGGAGCGGTCATCCCTATCTCCAAAACGCCGTCAGTGAGACCTATAGGAACAAAATTATAATGTTTGGCGGATTCTTCAGGAATGGTTTTTAAGAGATCAAACGGCACTTTTGTCCCGCTCAACGACCTTACCTCAACGCCCAAAGCTTCGCCTTTTGCACGTAAAATATCGGCTTCAGGAATGCCACGGCCGAACAATTCATCTTCTATCGGAATATTTTTTTTTCTGGCCTCTCTTCGGATTTCTGAAGAATCGGCAAGGGTAATCGCCCCCGACCCGACTAATATATCTAAAATGCTTCTTATAGCCATAAGACTATTTTAACACAAAGCCAGACAACCAGTTGTGGATTTAACGCCTTACAGTCGTATCGGGTTTCGTCAAAGATATGAACGGATTCGGCCGCCCCGTAACCAACCCTGAAACATCAAGCACAGGCTGAGAAACAAGCGCAAGAAATTGCTGGTCCGTAAAAATAGAAGTATCCATTTTAATATTTCTTATCCTTGCCACAAGCTCCAATGTCGGCCCGGAAACCGGCCCGGGAGTTATCTGCACAACTTCAGTACTGTTAGTCTGATACCACCAAATCCCACCGCCGATAACGAGCAACACTATTATTATAGTTGGAAGATTTTTCATCATTTCTGATAATAAGATTTAACTTTTAAAGCAAAACCATACGTGCCGCCGTCGGCGGATGTAAAAGTTACGTCGCTGACGTCAACTAACCTCAAATTTTTCTCAAAAACATCTATCAGCGCCCTGAAAGCTTCATAACTTGCGCTGACCGTTAAATTGTAATTAACCGTGCTGTAAAGCTTCGGATCCGCGGGAGCCAGCGTCCCGTCCGGCAATGTCTGAACAGCGCTTGAAACGGCGGAGAAATTAATGTTTTTTAACTGTATACCTAACGCTTTGGTAAAGTTTTCCATACTTACCAAAAGATCTTCCGTGCCGGCTTTGGCAGGTAAAAACTCCTCAAGTCTGGCAATGTCGCTTTTGGGGATGGAATTGTATGTATTTAAAAGCTGATCTCTCAAGGCCTCAACCTCTTTAAGCTGAGCAAGATTATCGGCAATAACTTTTGACTCCGCGCGCAAAACAGAAATTTCATCCCACATCGGACGCGCGGTCATAAATACAAGCCCGATTGCCGCAAAAAATAATATGATTGCCGAAAGTGATTTCACGTTTATTTAAAATTAATTATTGTATTAAAAACCACCGATCCGGCATCACGGAGCGCCGTATTTGCAAAAGAAGCTGCTGCAACCTCCTGCTGATTTTGAAAAGTTTTGATTTGCGCCGATATTTCCGTATAACTTGGCGCCTCGCCGTTCAATGTCAGAGTTTTTTTGTCGGCACTGTAATTAAAAGAGCTGAAACTTACATCCGGCAAAGTATGCTTTTCCAAAAAATTAAAAACGGGCGTGATAAAAAGATGTTTGTTTAAAAGCATTTTGGCGTTGGTAATGGTACTGGCAACATGTTCAAGCTGCGCAACAAGGGACGGCTCAAACTGAACCTGAAGGTCGCTCAAAATCTGCCTTTGCTGATCAAGCTGGCGAGCAAGAAGGCCTTTGTAAGCGAAAAGAAGCCCTGTTAACACGGATGCGAGTATAAAAAGTATAAGCGAAAGACGCAAAAGGGCGCCCAAGCCTTCGTTCTTGTAATATTCCATACCCGATGACACCTTTTTGGGCATCAAACTTGAAATCTCAGCCATTGAATTTATTATACCACAAACACAAAGACAAACCTGCCCCGCAGCTGCGGGGCTGTGAACAACTTATTTGCCCGGTATTTTCAAAATTCCCTGAGCGCAAGACCCACAGCATTGGCAAAGCCTGGACCGATGTCTTTTAACGCGGGCTCCAAAAATGCCGGGTAGATAACTTTGTGGAACGGGTTTATCAGTTCAACTTCAACGCCGTAAGTTTTTATAAGCACGTCTTTAATGCCCGGGGTAAGAGCCCCTCCTCCGCCGACGAGCACTTTTGAAATTGCGCGCCCGCCTTTTCTTTTCCAGTCTATAAGGAATCTTTCGCCTTCGGAAGTTACAAAGTCAAACAACGGCTCCAAAACCGAAATAACTTCCTCGTTCTCTGGCCGCTTAATGAACCCTGCCTGCCTTTTTAAAATTTCCGCGCGGTCAAAATCGATGGATAGTGACTGCGACAGAGCTAAAGACAATTCCTGCCCGCCGTGGTCGATGCTGTGCGCGGAACGCACAACTCCCGCATCGGCAATTGCGATCTTGGTAGTAGCCGCGCCAAAATCCATAAGCATAATAGAACCAAAGGCTTCGCGCAGAGACGCACGCGCTAAAGCAAAAACTTCTATTTCAAAAGCTGCCACCTCAAGCCCGACAGCTTTAAGTATCGCGGAATATTTCGCGATAACATCTTTCGGCACCGCGGCTAATATTATATTTATGAATTTTTTTTGTCCTGAACCCGGAGAGGCGGCTTTCAGTTCTTTGGTTTGCGGCGGCAATATCCACCAGTCTATGACCACTTCGCTCATCGGTATCGGAATATATTTTCTGGCTTCAAAAGGCACGGCCTCCTTCAATTCCGCCTCTGGAAGATTCGGCATTTCTATTGTAGTCAAAAAACTGTCGTGTATCGGTATTGAAACGGTGGCTTTCTGCGCCGTTACCTGCGCTTCTTTCATAATATCTTTCAGCGCTTCAGCCAGTTTATCGTCCAATATTCTAATTGACCGGCCTACCTGCCCGTCCGCGCCATAACGCGCCAAAGAAAGCTCGCCGTATGTTTCCAATATCGGGCGCTCCTTGTCTTTCCGGAGCTGGACTACCTTTATTGAAGAAGAGCCTATATCCACGCCCAAATACCTCTGCTCTTTTTTAAGACCGGAGAGGGTTTTACCGATATTCAAATTTTTAAAAACATCTAAAAATGCCATTGATTTTAAATAATCTTTTGCTT
>MFHL01000019.1 GCA_001778595.1 Candidatus Giovannonibacteria bacterium RIFCSPHIGHO2_02_FULL_44_11 | reverse complement strand
GGCTAAAATCCAGGCTGTTTACAATTCCGTCTTTGTTGAGGTCGGAGGTTGCGTTATTGGTAAGCCAGGCTCCGTTCATTATTGAGAAGTCTATTGAGTTGATTACGCGGTCTCCGTTGAGGTCGCCTGCTAAGGTAGTCGGCGTTGGAGTAGGGCTGATACTGCCTGTTCCGGGGTCAGCGATTTTATTTCTGGATATAATTAGATCATCGTACCAAGATATTCCTCCATTGGGATAAATATCTCCTCCGCTATACGGCATAAGCCAAATTTGTCCGTATCTTTCGTTAACGTCCTGCGATTCAAGATTTTTTCCGGAAGAGCTGATAATAAGCTGTGACGGCTGGCCATCGCGCGCCATCCAAAGCTCTACGGTGCTGTTGGTATAATATCCCCAGCCACCTATTATCTGACGCGGACCGAGTTTGGCGTGCAGCTGGAATGTAACCCATTCGTTCGGGAAATACGCAAAGCAGTTGCCGTTTGGCGGAAAGTAACCTGTTGATGACTGCGAATACAAACAATATGGGGCTGACCTCGCGTTTTGAAGCTTGAAATCATAGTCGCCATACCGATCGTCGAATATCGCTTCATAATTTATAGGGCCTCCCGAACATGAATGGTACATCTGCGGAAAACCGCGAGCACCGTTATTTTGAACGACGAGTTCAAGGTCAGTGCAGGAAGACGCGGGAACGCCCGGACGGCTGCCGGTGCCGGTTATGGCATGCTTCATGCCGGCTCTCCCCTGAGTTGCCGTGAAGAAATTATTATCAATGCGCATTCTCCATTGTTCATAAAATTCCGAATTTTCGCCGAATTGTACGGAATAGTCATTGGAGAAGTTGGCAAAAAATGAGCCTGCAGAGCCTCCGACAGCACCGGGGGCGACGGTAAATTTAAGTGAACCCGAACCGGATGATTTGGTTGATGTATCAATTACCGGCAAGTTGGGATTAGGCACTGAACCTTGGGGACTATTCCCCCATGTACCGGAGATCTCGGAAGTTGAATCAAATCCGACACATTTAACAACGCCTGCAGCGGAACAGCGCGTCTGAAAATCTGAAGAGCCCGAAATTGGAGTGGGGGTTGGGGTGGGAGTTGGGGTAGGAGTCGGAGTGGGGGTTATATTCCCACCACCGACAGAATGTTTATACAGCATTACTTGACCGCCGGAGGTAGATCCGGACGAAGCAAACATGATTACGCCGTAATTTGAAATAGGAACGGCTATAGTTTCGGTCACGCCGCCTTCAGGACCGGGAAACATCGGACTTGTTCTCGCAATTGCGGTCCAAATATTTGTGGCCGGATCATACTGATACATAGTTGTCCATGCGTTGGAATAATCCCAAACGAGGATTAATCCCGTAACAGGATCTGTGGTGAAAATTGTTCCCGCTCCCGCCTGAGGAATAGCTATGGGCATCGGAGCATCGGCGACAGAAATGAACGTCCCATTGGAATTATACCGATAGAGCTTTCTGCTATTGTTGCCGCCGCCCATAATAACGCACTGGCAGCGTGAGCTATATTGTGACTGATTGTGATAGGCAGAAACTCCGGTAAGCTGCGGAGAGAATCCTCCTCCTATCGTGCTCGCGCGCTGAACCCATGTACCGTTGCAATTTCCGGATGCTAAAGAAAGCTCCCATACTCCCCAATCACCGTCAAGAAACACTAGGCTGTTGCGGTCAGGAAAATACTCCAACGCGCCGGCTGCTTGATAGGCGCCCGCTCCCCATGGCGAACATTGCGACCATGATTGTGCAGCGTGGCTAAATTTCATTACTTTACCGGTGTAGTACTGGCGATGATAGTAATCACCCGTGGTGGGATCAATTGCATTGTGATGGTAAGCATGCACAATGCCTGTTTGATAAACGGTTGACGTGTCGTAAGTCGGAACCACGTTTGGCAAAGTATTCACCCAAGTGTTCGACGAATCGGTATATTTAACAAAGACAGTTGACAAAGAACCGGTCTGTGGACGCGAACCGCCTAAAACCAGGACCGTGTTATCAACGGAGTTCCATGATCCCGCCTTGTCGCCGAACTCCAGCATACTCCCGCCGTCAGGAGCGCGTAATATGGCGCCGTTATTATAATTCGTGGTCGTAAGCTGTGCCCAAGTTCCGGGCGACATTGAAGTCGCAAGACTGGAAAGTGAACCTCCTGAAATTATGGGGGTTGGGGTAGGAGTCGGAGTGGGGGTCGGAGTGGGTGTGGGTGTTATTCCGCCCGCCGAATTATAAATATCTAGAATTTCTTGAGCCGAAAGTGTGCGGTTATAAACGCGGACATCATCAATAAGGCCGTTAAAATTTCCAGTGGCAGTGTTGTACCAATTACCAATTTGGAGGTTTGAGCCGGAGTCGGATAATTCAGATCCAGACCCTATGTTTCGAGAACCTTGGTAACTCATCTCTGCTCCGTTTTTATACAGACGCGGACCGTCTGTGCTGCTGTAAGCCACAGTTACAAACTGCCAGGTATTCATTGAGATGGAGTTTGCGGCAGAGCATACAAAAGCATTGGCCGATGAGCGTTCAATGGTAATTTCAAGAGCGTTGTTGCAGCTACTGTTGATTAAGAAGCGTTTGTAGCCGACATTTGGTCCGCCTTTTGCCATAATAACTCCGTATCCTCCTTCTCCCTGGGATTTTGGATAAATCCATGCGGAGTAGGTAAAGGAGTTTAGGTTGCTTAATGAAGACGCGGAGCCAGCGTTTACATAATCATCTGCTCCGTCAAATGAGAGGGCGTTGCCGATTCTGCCGGTTGTGAAAGTGGGGCCGTTTATGAGTGTTCCGTTGTTGCCGAAGCCGGAAAAGTCCGTGGCGGAAGTTCCGAAACCGTCATCAAACTTCCACCAACCTACAGGATTGGTTTGGACAGGCACAGGAGTTGGGGTGGGAGTCGGTGTGGA
Organism: Candidatus Giovannonibacteria bacterium RIFCSPHIGHO2_02_FULL_44_11; assembly: GCA_001778595.1. Taxonomy (GTDB): domain Bacteria; phylum Patescibacteriota; class Minisyncoccia; order UBA11713; family 2-01-FULL-45-33; genus 2-01-FULL-45-33. The sequence continues at coordinate 5,744 of MFHL01000019.1, read as the reverse complement.
GGTAGGAGTTGGTGTGGGAGTGGGCTCAATGGGAGTTCCTGAGCCGGCAGAATGTTTGTAAATATAAACTCTGCCTCCAGATGAGCTGCCCGACGATACAAACATGATGACGCCATAAGTTGAAATCGGCACCGCGACAGTTTCGGTTACTCCGCCTTCTGGACCGGGGAACATCGGGCTTGTCCGGATTATCGTTGCCCATGTATTTGCCACAGGGTCGTACTCATACATCGTTGTCCATGCGTTGGAATGATTCCAGACAAGGACACGATTTGTAACCGGATCGCGCGTAAAAATTGTCCCACGTCCGCCTTGGGGGATTTCTATTGGAACCGGAGATGTAGCAACGGCGCTGAAGGTTCCATTTGTGTTATACCTGTACAATGCCCTGCTGTTGTTGCCGCCGCCCATGATGATACACTGGCAAGCCGAGCTGTAAATTGATTGGTTATCGTAAGAAAAAAGTCCGGTCAGTTGCGGAGAAAACCCGCCGCCTATCGCGCTTGCGCGCTGTACCCATGACGCGCTAGTACAATTGCCAGACGCCAGGGATAATTCATAAACGCCCCAGTCGCCATCGAGATGAACCAGGCTATTGCGATCGGGAAAATATTCAAGAGCGCCCGCCACCTGTTGCGGGCCGGGAATCACGGAACATTGAGACCAAGTTTGAGAACTCTGGCTGAATTTCATCACCTTGCCGCTGCCGTACTGCCGGTGATACAGGTCGCCAGTCGCCGCGACGATAGCCTGGTGATGATATCCGTGGCCGAGACTATCGATGCCGCCGCTCGCAATGATGAAGGCGCTGTCGTAGTTGGGAGACGGGTTTGGCAGGGTGTTCATCCAGGTGTTGCTCGACTCGGTGTACTTAGCGAACACCGTCGTATTTGTGCATCCGATGCCGCCACTGGGATGCGAGCCGCCGAGAATCATCACCGTGCTATTGATGGGGTTCCAGTGCGCTTCGTCCATGTATTCTAGGCCGCTGCCGCAACCTGTGCCGACTACCGGATGCAAGACCGCACCATCGTTAAAATTATTAGTCGTAAGTTGCACCCACGTTCCGGACGACATTGATACGGCAAGATTTCCAAGAACGGTTTCTCCGGCTTGGGTGGTTTGAGCTTGAGGAGAAAAAATAACAGTTAATACGAAAAACAGGGCAACGAACGAAACAGCTAAGTACTTTCTGTTCATCTATATATTTTACCGCTTAATAAGTCTTGAGCCAATTAGAATTCATAAGGCTAAAATCCAGGCTGTTTACAATTCCGTCTTTGTTGAGGTCGGAGGTCGCGTTATTGGTAAGCCAGGCTCCGTTCATTATTGAGAAGTCTATTGAGTTGATTACGCGGTCTCCGTTGAGGTCGCCTGCTAATGGAGTTGGGGTGGGAGCAGGAGTAGGTGTTGGGGTTGGAGTAACGGTTCCGCCGTATTCAAAAGCGCCGATGTCGAACGGGAGAACGCGGGTTGCGCCAGAAAAATCTGTAGTGAAGGTGGATGAAAGATCTGCTCCGGTGTTGATTGCGGGAGAGATTGATTGGAGATAAAAATCTCCTCCGGCGGCGTTTATGAGTTTTGGATCAGCAATCGTGTTATTGCTAATCGTAGAATTCGTACCCTCATTTAAAATCGCGTTGGCGAAACCATTCCCATAGAGCAAATTGTACTGAATGATGGTTCCATCAGGTGGATACGCTGCGCAAAAACCGCTGTACGTTCCACAGATCGAGATTCCTCGCGCCGCGTTGTTCATGACGATGTTGTTTTGAACAACGTTGTCAGTCGGTGCGCTACTCGCGTAAGCGCCAACTGTGATGCCATAGTTATTGTTATACACCACGTTATTGTAAATTTGATTACGCGAAGAGCCTATCGTGCCGTAGCCGATCGCGATACCAATGTTGGCGTTGTTATAAAACAAGTTATTGTAGATCAAGTGGTCGAAACCCTTTACGGCAAACCCCATAGTCCCATTGCTATAAACCCTATTGCGCCTGAAGATATTTCTGTTGGTGTCTGGATAGCCCCAAAACTGCAACCCTTGACCGGCGTTGTCGTGAATCAAGTTGCCTTCAAACAGAGAATCATCTGAGTTGATGTAAAGACCATGATCCAACACCGAAGCCGCAGCGTTACCGTTATGATGAATGTTGCTATTTAGAATCTCGATGTGATGACTTGGGTTTACGGTATAGACTCCGTGTGAACTTCCGCCGTAAATTTGCCCTGTAAAGTTTTTTATTTCCAAATTGCTCAGGCGAATATGGTGTGCTGTGTCGTTTAAATAAAATCCGTTCCAACCATAAGAACTGCAGAAAGGCGCTCCATCAAAAATCATGTCCTGAACAATAATATAAGACCCGTTGATGCCCCATCCACATGCGTTATTAGTTATTGTCGGGTCTGTACCACCCCACTGTGGGGAAAGAATTGTTTCGGGGGTAATCGTAACAAACTCACCGTTGTAGGGTTTTATGGTAGTCGGGGCTGTCCAGCTTGCACCGGACTTAATCCATCGCCCATTACCAAAGCTGTCAGTGTATGTTCCTCCCCGAATCTCAATCCGTCCGCCCACACCTTCCGTCAAGCACTGAACCGCACCCCAAATTGTTTTCTTGGGCGTATTGATATTTTTCGCCTGTTCGCAAGTATTGGAATCTAAACCTGTTGTCGAAACATAATAAATATTTCCTGAAGTTGAGATTGGCGGTGTCGGGGTCGGAGAAACAATATATTTAGTCAAATAATCCTCAACTGACCAACCATCAACTCCGGAGTCAAAATTGATGTTCCACCAATTGAACCCTCCGGAGTTTGTAGGCCCTCCGATGACGGTGCCTAAAGCACCATCGGGTTGAGTTCCAAGAAGAGTTCCATTGGCTGTGGAGCGAACGTTAAGGTTTCCTTCCGCGGTGACCTGAACACGGTCGTTGATTAGGAATTTAGTTGAGGTTATTGGTGTTGGAGTCGGTGTCGGGGTTGGAGTAGCACTATCCTGAATAAAATTAATATTTGAAGTATTGCTCCCGATAGTAAATTGGCCTGTCGCAGGGCTTAATATGATATTCCCGAGATATTTTAGGTTGTTAAATGTAATATTGTAGGCCCTGTGGGTGGAATTTGTACCGTCTATAATAGACGGCCTAATATTGCCTCCTAATATTTGGAAGTTATTTACATAAACATCATGGACATTGCCTTTCTCATTGGGTTGTATATCAAAAATCTGGGCTCCTTGCATGTCTTCAACCCGGATATCATCAAGCGTAATATTATACTGTTCGCCCGTTTCAAAACAGCACTCAAAATAGACTATAGGCGTATAAGAATGTATGATGTCAAGATTTTTATACATTATATTGCGGGCATACAGAGCGGCCTGTTCCATTATAGAAATTGCATGCCCGGCGCCATCTGCCCAGCCGACTGAATCCTGATAGTTAATATTTTCCGCGGGTCTGCCTGAGGATGGCCAAAAGTAGGGTTCCGACTTTATGTCAAAAATATCATCAGTTGAGCGGATAAAAACATTTTTGACCGTAGCGCTAGAAATACTCATTATTCCTATTCCCTCGCCATTCCCCCGCCAGGAAATGAATTTTACATTATCAATGGAAAGGCTTGGCATATCATAAAGCGCCGTATTCCATCCCGCAGAATCCAGGCCGATAAATCCCTCAAGAGTTGCTGAAGCATGGCGAATACCTATCAGGGTCGGTGCTACATTTCCCGTGCATGACTTTGTAGTTTTTGCTCCGCTAATTATACCGCGTCCGCGGATGTCCCCCCCCGGTACAGAATAAATCGAAGCGTATAAAATCGCCCCGCCGGCTACATATACGGTTTTCCCGCCGGGATATATATATGACCCATCGCCATATACGCCGGGCCCGTAATAAAGAACGTTAGGATCTGAAGGACTGGGTTTGTTGACTTCCATGGGATTTGCAAACAAATGCAAATTGTGGCGGTCGTCTCCGTTTATCTCAACTGAAAGATTCACCGGCTTTGTAAGAGAAAAGCTGATCGTGTTACCGTTTACGGTTGGCTGGATATTATGTCGGAGCGGGCGGATTGCAACATTCGAGACCGGAACCGTTGAAGTTATTTGTACATTTACCGAACCGCTAAAATCAAAATATGCCATTGACGCAATCTCGTTGCTTGACGGACACTGGCTGTAACCGATGAACCGCGGCGGAACCTTTACCTGATATACATCAACCGTTTGCCCGCCAGCCATAACAGTAAAAGCGGAAGACAAAGGGATGCTGTTTGGACCGGTAGGTGCGGGATAGGTTACTACCGCCGCGTTAGCACTCGGCGTCGGTGTCGGAGTGGGGGTTGGGGTTGGTGTAGGAGTTGGAGTAGGTGTGGGGGTGGGAGTAGGAGTAACGCCGGTGTCGTTGTAAATATCTAAAACTTCTTGAGCAGAGAGTGCGCGGTTGTAAATGCGGACGTCGTCGATGAGATGTGCAACCTGGCCGAACCTACCAATAAGTATTTTCCCATCGGGAGTGGCGGGATTTTGAGTCCCGGTATGTTTTAATTGGCCATCTGAATATAATCTCCAAGTGACAGTATCGCGAGTCAAAGTTACAAGATGCCATTCGTTGATAGAAAGATTAGTAGTTGAGTTTACGGCATCACAATTCAATCCCGGAAGTATCACGTTAATCTCTGCACCGGCTCCGCAAGCGCCATTAGATAGAATTATTCCGTAGCCGTTGCTGCCTATATTAACATCACTGTTAGTAATAAGGCGCAGCAACAGTGTCGGAGTGTTAGATACTTTTATCCATACTGAAAGAGTAATGTTGGTTGTTGCAGTAATCGCACTGCCCGCATCAACATAATCATCCACCCCATCAAAGTTCACAGCCTGACCGATTTTACCGGTTGTGAAAGTGGGGCCGTTAACTAACGTTCCGTTGTTGCCGAAGCCGGAGGAATCGGAGGCGTTACCGTCAAACTTGTACCAGACTATTGGACCAGATGAGGTGGTGGGAGTTGGAGTAGGTGTGGGGGTGGGAGTTGGGGTAATGCCTGTGTCGTTGTAGATATCGAGAACTTCTTGAGCAGAGAGTGCGCGGTTGTAAATGCGGACGTCGTCGATTTGACCTGCGCCGAACAACGATGCTCCGCCGCGCGACATTAGATATAGCGTAGAGTTTGCAAAATTGCCTGTGTTTTCCATTGAGGTTGCAATTGTTAACGATTGCGACACGCCGTCAACGTAGACTGGTCCAACTTCTTCGGTGCTCGGTAAACTAGCGTCAAAATGGACAACGTAGTGATGCCACACACCAGTACTTGGCCGTGTGAATCGTTTCCTCGATAAACCAGCTCCGGTGTGCATAGCTACAGAATACATTGTAGAATCTGAGTACAGATTAAAGCTTCCTGCGTTTAAGTTAGAATTTGCCGTGAACTCCATCCCTTGTATTTTATCGGGCCAGAACGCATCGATTTTCATCCAATAAGATATGGCCAGTTTGTTCGTAGAGGATAAATCTACGGCTGCTGAAGCAAAATCATCCACCCCGTCAAAAGATAAAGCCTGGCCGATTTTGCCCGTTGTGAAGGTGGGGCCTCCGACAAGGGTGCCGTTATTGCCTAGGCCGGAAGAATCGGAGGCGTTGCCGTCAAACTTCCAATAGCCGACAAGTCCCGTGGTGGGAGCGGTGGCTTGGGCTTGAGGAGAAAAAATAACAGTTAATACAAAAAACAGGGGCAGA
>MFHL01000018.1 GCA_001778595.1 Candidatus Giovannonibacteria bacterium RIFCSPHIGHO2_02_FULL_44_11 | reverse complement strand
TTTGCAAACAAACTTACTGTAGGCTGGCGAGAACATAGTTTGTTTTTATTACGTATTCGTGCCCGGCCGGGTTAAAACCGCGGCTTAGCAGTGCTTTTGCTTCAGCCGGCCCTTCATTATAGGCAAGCAAGAGCTGGTTGCGGTTTTTAAACCCGTACCGGTCCCGAAGCATCTTGATATATTTAGCACCGGTTACGATACTGTATGTCGGGTTGGTCAGCAAGCTGATGCGGTCATGCCCGACGTCCCTTGCGGCGATGGGCTTTATACCCATAAGTCCGATGGCGTTTTTTGCCGATATCGCGTCCTCTTTTGCCGAAGACTCCACAACAACGATTGTCTTGATGAGCTTCGGATCAACTTTTTGGATCTTGGCTACCCGTTCAATCATCTTGCCGTATTTTTTATCTACGGCCGATACGGCTTTAGGCACCGACTTCGCCCATTTTTTAAAACGTATCGCGGCCCGCGATTTTGTTAAAGCAATATCCGGTGTTTCGCGGGCGATTTTTTGGATTTGTTGCTGCCGATGATATCGGTTTGCGTAGTAAGTTCCTACTCCGATGACCAACATGAGCAATACACCGGAAAAGGTACATGACATTCGGAACATTGTTCTAAATTCCATAAGTCCTCCTTCTGGAAAAGAGCTTAGCATAAATAGATAAACTTGTCAAGTTCTTTGCCTTGTAATTTAAATTTTTAATGCTATAATGTCCGTAAATGAGAAAAAGTTACGAATTAATAGCTTACGAAGGCGATACGGGCTGGATTTTGCCTACTCTTGATTAATATGTGGTGGAAAGAAGCGGTTATATATGAGCTATATGTAGATAAATTTGCGGGGAATTTCGCGGGGCTTTGCGATAAATTGGATTATTTAAAAGACCTCGGTATAAATTGCCTGCATATTCTTCCGCATTATCCGTCTCCGATGATAGACGACGGATACGACGTGTCGGATTATAAGGGCGTCCGTCAGGAATTGGGAACTTTGGAGGATTTTAAAAAAATGACGTCGCGCGCACACGCGATGGGAATAAGAATAATCGTTGACCTTGTGTTAAACCACGCCTCAACAGAGCACCCTTTATTTATTGAAGCTTCAAATAAAGAAAGTAATGTGAGAGAAATGTTTTTATGGAGCGACACGGGAAGCGAATACTCTCTGGCAAAAAATGTTTTTGCAGAAAAGAAACCGAAAAATTGGGTTTGGAACGAGCAGGCTCAAAGTTATTATTTTTCAGAATTTTGTCCGGAACAGGCGGATTTTAACTGGAAAAACCCGGCAGTTTTTGATTTTTTTATTGATATCATGGATTTTTGGGTTGATATGGGGGCCGATGGATTCCGGTTGGATGCCGCCTCTCATATCGTGAAAAAAGAAGGCACGAATTGCAAGGGTCTGCCCGAGACACACGCAATATTAATGAAACTGCGAAAGCATATAGATAAGAGTTATTCGGATGTGATACTGCTTGCCGAAGTACATGACGGTATCATGAAAATGAAAGAGTATTTTAATCAAGGGGCGGAATGCCACCTCACTTATAATTTTTATCTGACCGAAAGAATATTTCGTTCGTTGGTCAGAGATGACAGAAGTCTTTTTAATTCAGCTCTTAAAGAGTGCGAAGAGATACCGCAAAATTCCGCCTGGGCGAATTTTTTGCGGAGTCACGATGAAATTTCGTTATCATGGCTTACCGATGACGAAAGAAAAGAGGTGATCGCCGGTTTTGACCAGCAGAGGAAATATCGCTTTGAGTCGTACACCGCAATGCGCTTAGCTTCAATGTTTGGGGGAGATAAAGAAAAAATATTAGAGGCGTTCAGGATGCTTTTCGAGGCACCCGGCGCGCATATAATTTATTATGGGGATGAGATAGGAATGGAAAACGAAGAAATATCCGAAGGCGAAGACATGCGTAGGGTGGTCAGGGGAAAATTTGATTGGGCGAAGGCGGAAGCGGAAAAAGCAAACCCGTCTTCATTATATTCAGGCATTCGGGCAATAATTGCGTCAGGAAAATAGGCTGCCAATTTTTTTGATAAATAACCGCTTTTATTTTTTGCGTAAGCGTGGTACTATTGGAACCAATTATGCACGAAATTTCCATAGTTGCGGAAGAAATATTCCATATCGGGTCGTGGCCGGTTACAAATTCGCTTTTTTTGGCGGGCATTGCCGTGCTGACGCTTACGGTGTTCGCGCTTGCCATAAGACGCAAGCTTTCTCTTGTACCGGGGAAACTCCAGGGATTTTTTGAGCTCGCCGTTGAAGAATTGCTTTCACTTATGGATTCGGTGCTTGGCGATAGGCATTTGTCCGAAAAATATCTGCCGATAATCGGCACAATCTTCCTTTTTATACTTACATCCAACTGGCTCGGCCTTTTTCCGCTCGGTTTCCTTGAAATCTCGGAAAATGGGCATATTGTTCCTCTTTTCCGGGCTCCGGCCGCAGATCTTAACTTTACCATTGCTCTCGCCATCATCTCGGTATTTTCCGTGAATATCCTCGGGGCGGCGGCAATAGGCACGGCGAAACATCTTGGTAAATTCTTTACAATAAAAAACCCGATTTTCTCGTTTGTCGGGCTACTTGAATTTATTTCTGAATTCATTAAAATAGTCTCATTCTCTTTTCGGCTGTTCGGGAACGTTTTTGCGGGGGAGGTACTGCTTATGATAGTAGGGTTCCTCGTACCGCAGATAGTCCCATTGCCGTTTCTTTTTTTAGAAACCTTCGTCGGGTTCATACAGGCGTTTATATTTTCAATGCTGACGCTTGTATTTCTCGGAATGGCCGTAAGAGAGCATGAGGCGGCGCACTGAACAAATGGTCGTGTTTGGGCGCATTTTATTAAAAGGTATTATTAAAAAATAATGGAACCGGAAACAGCAAAACTATTTGCAATTGCCATTTTGATGGGCGCGGGGACGATTTTCCCGGCATTCGCAATCGGCTGGATAGGCTCAAAGGGAGCTGAATCCATCGGCAGGAACCCGGAAGCGGCGCCGAAGATTCAGACGGCGATGATTTTGGCTATCGCGTTCGCGGAGGCCATAGCAATTTACGCGTTGGTCGTATCTTTAATCTTGAAATTCGTAGGTTAATTAATTAAATAATTTTTTTCATGAGCGAGCTCTTTCATCAACTCGGCGTTGATTGGAAGCTCCTGCTATCGCAAGGGGTAAATTTTTTAATTTTACTCGCGGTACTCACTTTTTTTCTTTTTCGCCCTTTGCTTAAAGTTCTGGAAGAGCGCAAAAAAAAGATAGAGCTAGGCCTCAAAGTCGGAAAGGAAGCGGAAGAGCGCCTTTTGGCGATAGACAAAATGAAAGAAGAAAAATTGGGCGAAGCGGAAAAAACGGCGTTTGAGATAGTAAAAAAAGGCGAAGCGGAAGCCAAAGCTGGCGCCGACAAGATAATCATGGAGGGCGGTAAAAAGGCGGATGACATATTGAAAGAAGCCGGACAGATTGCGGAACGGAGGCAGGAAGAGGCGCGGCTCGCAATGGCGAAGGAAGCAAAGGCTTTGGTGCGCGCGGCTATAATCAAGACCGTACAGCTGGATCCGAATGCGGTTGACGCAGCTTTGGTGTCGCAGGCTGTGGATGAGATTTCAGGTTTATCCGCTAAAATATCACGGGGATGAAATATCCGGCTGAATCATACGCGAAGGCATTTTCAGAAGCGCTGGAGGAGCACCCTTCCAAAAAGGACCATATTATAAAATCTTTTTTGGGAGCTGTTTACAGGAATGGAGATTGGCCGGCAATAGAAAAGATACTGAATTTGATTACGCAAAAAATAACGCACGGCGCCGGCGGACGCGTTGTATCGGCGGAATTTGCAAGGCCATTATCGGATAAATTGATATTGGAATTTAAAAAAGAATTTTCCGTAAAGGATCATGTTGAAATATCACTAAGGCCGGAGCTTGTCGCTGGAGTAAGGGTTTTGATAGATGGAGAAAAAGAGCTTGATATGACTCTTGCGAAAAAAATTAATAAATTATTGCAATGAAAGAAATAATAGAAAAATTAAAAAGGGATATCGTCGGCTTTGAGGATAAAGCCGAATTCGCGGACGTCGGAATTGTGACTGAGGTTGGGGACGGCATTGCCAAAATTTCGGGGCTAAGGAACGCACTTAGCCAGGAAATTTTGTTAGTGGAGGCCTCATCGGGCGTATTGCCGGCGGTGGCGTTCAATCTTGAAGAAAGTTCTATCGGCGCGGTTATTCTGGGAGAAGCGGAAGGGGTTGCCGTGGGGAACCGCGTAAAAAAGAGCGGGAAAGTTCTTTCGCTGAAAGCGGGCGATGAGCTTTTGGGCAGGGTCATTGACCCGCTTGGTGAGCCGCTCGACGGCAAAGGGGTAGTGTTTCAGGCGTCCTACGGAAAAGACTATTCATTGGAAAGAAAGGCTCCGTCTGTGCTTGAGCGCGAATCGGTTTCGGCGCCTGTGCATACGGGAATAAAATCGATTGACGCAATGATTCCTATCGGAAGAGGCCAGCGCGAGCTTATCATCGGCGACAGGCAAACCGGAAAAACGGCGATAGCGCTTGACGCAATTTTAAACCAAAAACAGGATGCAAAGGATTCCGGCAGAAAACAGATTATCTGTATTTATGTTGCGGTTGGACAAAAAAATTCAAAGATAGCAAAAATTGTAAAAATGCTGGAGGAAAACGAAGCGATAAAATATACGGTCGTGGTTTCGGCACCGGCTTCGTCGCCGGCCTCAATGCAATTTTTAGCGCCCTTTGCCGGATGCGCCATCGGAGAATATTTCATGGATTCGGGCAAAGACGCGCTCATTATTTATGATGACCTTTCCAAGCACGCCGACAGCTACAGGCAATTGTCTTTGCTCCTGCGCAGACCCCCCGGACGCGAGGCTTACCCCGGAGATATTTTTTATCTTCATGCCAGGCTTCTTGAGCGTGCGGCAAAACTTTCAAAAGAAAAAGGCGGAGGCTCGCTTACGGCTCTTCCTATTATTGAAACAAAATTGGGGGATGTTTCCGCATACGTGCCGACGAACGTCATTTCAATAACCGACGGCCAGATTTATCTTGAATCAAACCTCTTTTATAAAGGCATTCGCCCGGCTATCAACGCCGGTCTTTCCGTCTCCCGTGTAGGCTCCGCCGCGCAGACTAAAGCGATGAAAAAAGTTGCTGGCAAGCTTCGCCTTGAGCTCGCCCAGTTTCGAGAATTGCAGGCATTCGTGCAGTTTGCGTCCGATCTTGATGAAAATACGAAAAAGCAGATAAAGCGCGGAGAACTTCTGACCGAAGTTTTGAAACAGGCGGACGGGGAGCCGTTCGCGGTGGCGATGGAAGTTGCGTCAATATTTGCGGCTATAAACGGATTTCTGGATGATATAGCGGTAAAAGATATAAAAACTTTTGAAAAGGAATTTTTGGAATTTTTGTCCAAAATGCATCAAAAAGATATAGTGGAGCCTTTGAGCAAAGGAGAGTGGAACGAAAAGACCGAGGAGGCACTGAAGAATGCGATTCACAGCTTTAAAAACATGAAAAAAATATCTTAATATGGCCGAATCACTGCAAAATATCAAATCCAGGCTGGGAGCAGTCAAGAACATCGGGCAGATCACGAAAGCGATGGAAGTGGTTTCCGCCACCAAAATGCGGAAGTCACAGGAGGCAGCTTTGGGTTCGCGTCCTTATGCGTTTTTTGCTCTGGAACTTCTGGAAAAACTTTTAAAAAGTGATGATCTGAAAAAAATAAATATTCCGCTTTCGGCTTCAAGGGAGATTAAAAAAACGCTGGTTGTTGTTGTTGCTTCCGACAGGGGGCTTGCAGGGTCTTTTAACTCCCAGATTTTCAGGGCGGTTGACGCACTTTTGGCAAAAGATAATTTTTCCCTGCAGCTCGCGCATGAATTTGTGTTTGCGGCCGTAGGCAAAAAAGCTGAAAATTATGTTTTAAAAAATAAATGGAATCTCTGCGGAAAATTCCAGGGCTTCGGCGATTTTATTGAAACGGAAGAAGTAACCCCGCTTGCCGAGCTTCTTGTCAGCGGATATCTGAAGGGCGATTTTGACAGAGTATTGATCATTTCTACGCATTTCCGTACGGCGCTTTTTCAGGATGTGCTTGTAAGGCAGATTTTGCCGTTTGACTTGGAGAAGATTGAAAAAACGGTAAAAGAGATTGTGCCTGAGCATGGAAAATTTTCAGAGGCGGTTGCACCGCCACTTGGCGGTTCAACCGCCAAGTCAGTATCCGGTATTGATTATATTTTGGAGCCAACTCCGGCTGAAATTTTGAATAGTCTCATCCCTTATCTTTTTAAAATGCAGGTTTATCATATTATTCTTGAAGCCAACGCTTCGGAACATTCCGCGAGGAGAGTGGCGATGAAGAGCGCCGCGGACAACGCGGATGAGATTTCAACAGATCTTTCTATTTCGTACAACAAAGTCCGCCAGGCATCTATTACCAGCGAACTGATTGAGATTACAGGCACGCAAAGCGCATTAGTATAATTAATTTCCGAATATGAATAAAGAAACAAATAATAAAGGAAAAGTAATTCAGGTCATTGGGCCGGTCGTGGATGTTGAATTCGGAGAATCTTTTACGCCGCATATCGGTTCAGCTCTTTTGATAATGATTGAAGGAAAAAAGATTATTCTGGAGGTTGCAAAGCATCTGGAGCCGGGCAGAGTGCGCGCGTTTGCATTAGCATCAACTGACGGCTTGGCGCGCGGTGCTGAAGTGGAAAATACAGGTGAAGGACTTAAAGTTCCCGTCGGGCAGGAAGTTTTGGGCAGAGTTTTTAATGTAGTAGGCGAGCCGGTGGACGGCAAGGGCGGGAATTTTAAAAAATACTGGGAAGTAAAAAGGCAGGCGCCGAGCCTAATCAAGCAATCAACAAAAACCGAAGTTTTTGAAACGGGAATTAAAGTTATAGACCTTTTAGCACCTTTTATAAAAGGAGGAAAAGTGGGGCTTTTCGGAGGCGCGGGCGTGGGTAAAACTGTTTTGTTGATGGAGCTTATCAGAAATGTGGCGCAGGAATCGGGCGGAGCGTCGGTGTTTGCGGGAGTCGGCGAGCGGACAAGAGAAGGAAATGACCTATATCACGAAATGTTGGAATCCGGAGTTATTGATAAAACAGCGCTTGTTTTCGGACAGATGAACGAGGTTCCGGGCGCGAGACTTAGAGTAGCGCTCTCGGCGCTCACGATGGCGGAATATTTCAGAGATGAGGAAAGAAAAGACGTTCTTCTTTTCATAGACAATATTTTCCGTTTTTCACAGGCCGGCTCGGAGCTCTCAACTTTGCTCGGACGTCTGCCTTCAGCAGTAGGATATCAGCCTACGCTTGCGAACGAAATGGGAGAGCTTCAGGAAAGAATTACTTCAACAAAAGACGGCTCCATCACCTCAGTGCAGGCAATTTACGTTCCTGCGGATGATATTACGGACCCCGCGCCTTCAGCAACATTCGCGCACCTTGACTCTACCATCGTTCTTTCGCGCGCACTCACCGAGATAGGTATTTACCCCGCGGTTGACCCTCTTGGTTCCAATTCAACCGCCTTGAATCCGAAGATTGTAGGGAAAGAACACTATGAAGTGGCGCGCCGAACCCAGCAGATATTACAGAGATACAAAGAATTGCAGGACATCATTGCGATATTGGGAATGGAGGAATTGTCAGATGAAGACAAGATTCTTGTGGGGCGCGCCCGCAGAATCCAAAAATTCTTGTCCCAGCCGTTCTTTGTTGCGGAAACATTTACGGGACGAAACGGTAAATTCGTAAAATTGGCGGAAACGGTCCGCGACTTCAAGAATATTTTGGATGGAAAATACGACGACAAACCGGAGGACTTTTTCTATATGAAGGGAATTTTAGGCGAATAATATGCGGTTAAAGATATTATCCTTAAAAGGCGTTGAATATGACGGCGAGGCGCAAGGGCTCAACGTGAAAACGGGGGCCGGAGAGATAACCGTTTTGGACCATCACTTGCCATTAATTGCCGATTTGAAAAAAGGGAAGGCGGTTATTTTTCTGGAAGGCGGGAAAAAAGAAATTGAGGTAGGAGGCGGGTTTTTGGAAGTTGACCGCAGTAACAAAGCGACCCTCTTGATTGATTAAAGGTTTTAGTATATAATAATTAGCGGATTAGATTCATATTATGGAGGCGCGGATGAAAAAAAGAATTTATCATAAAGTCGATTCCGGTCATTATCATGCCGACGCATGCGTTATTTGGTGTTTTGACGCAAGGTTTGATGACAGGTTTAACAAAAAAGAGTTGTCGCTTTATGAGAAATTTTGCAAAAATCACGGATTTAAAAAAGTAGATCCCGTTTTTATCGCCGGAGGCGTAAAAGCTTTGGCAAGCCCCGTTGACTGGTGGGAGACGGAATTTGTGCTTCGCCAAATCGCAAAATCAGTGTTATTGCACGACGCAAAGATGATTGTGCTTAAAGACCATGTAGAATGCGGCGACTATGGCAGACATTTTCAAAGCAAATCTGACGCAAAGAAGTTTTATTCAAACGAGCTTAAAAAAGGAAAAAAGACGGTAGTAGCTTTTTTAAAGAGCAAAAAGCTAAAAAAATTCCTTAAAGAGAAAGGGGTTAAGAGGAACACAAACAAGCCTGTTCATCTCTACTATGCCGATTTTTCCGGCATGCACCATATCACATAAAGAGCCAGTCGGCTCTTTTTTCTTTTCATGGTAAAATATAAACTATGAAGCGCAATATTTATATTTTTTTATTCGTTGTTTTAGGGGCTATTCTTCAGTTTTTGGCCCACGCGCTGATAGAGATGTGGTATATCGGGCTTCTCTTGGCAGATTTTCTCAAATACGGGTTCGGACTTACGTGGGACACATGGGTTTTAATCCATAACGTTTTAACCGTTGTTTTCTTTTTGGCGGGCGCGTGGATTGGGTACAAGGAGGGAATTTACTGGTGGCGGAAGATATATGAGGAGAATATTTTAACGCAAAGAAGAGCTCTTTCTTTTAAATCAAAAATATTAATTTTTTCTGCATTAATTTTGTTATTTTTGCTTTATTTCGCTTTTGGTTTATATTTTCCGGCTCTTGAGCATATTGGTGATCGTTATGTTAATCGCGCCTGTACAATGGAAGCCAAACAATGCCCCGACGGGTCTTATGTGGGGAGAACCGGCCCAAGGTGCGAGTTTGCCGAATGCCCTAATGTCGAACCTTCGATGTTCGACATTTCAGACTGGCAAACCTACCGCAACGAAAAATACGGGTTTGAGGTGAGGTATCCGCCAGAGTGGAATTTTTCGAATTTTGAAAGCAAATATTTAATAAGCTTTGCATTGAAATCACAAACACAGGGTACAATTTCACTTCAAATTCAATCCAATCCTAATAAACTAAGCATCCAAAAATGGTATGAGGCGAAAACCCCATCTGGATACAGCCAATATTTGCAGCCATATCGACTGATTAACGGTGTAGATGCGTTAATTTTGGACAAGAGCGCTTTTACTTCGGTGTTTTTTATGCGAGACGAGAAAGTTTATATTTTTATGAATGAAGGGATCGGGAATTATCTTGGCAAATATACTGAGGTGGATCGAAAATTATTCAATCAAATCCTCTCCACTTTTAAATTTCTTGAACCCGATGCGTCATTGCAAGAAATACCGGAGAAATTAGCTTGCAATACTGATAATGACTGCGTGTTGTGGCTTTGTGCGGGCGCTTTAAATAAGCAGTGGGCAAAATCAGCGCCGCCCGATTCGCCGTGCATGATGTACCAAGGATATACGGCGCAATGTATAGAGCAAAAATGCACTGCTGTGAAGTAATAAAATAAAATCCACTTTTAAGTTTATAAAATAATATTTAACCATGAATCTCAAAATTATCGTCATCTCCCTTACCGCAGGAATAGTGCTTTTTACCGGCTATATGTGGGGCCAAAATACCTTAAAACTTTCGCCGGAGCCCGTATTTTGCACGCAAGAAGCTAAGCAATGCCCCGACGGGTCTTATGTGGGCAGAACCGGCCCGAAGTGTGAATTCAACCCTTGTCCCGTGGTCGCCGCAGGCGATTTTACGGGATGGCAAACCTACCGCAACGAAAAATACGGGTTTGAGATGAAGTATCCAAGCGATTGGAAATACAGCGAAAATAATAATTCAGATGAAAATACGTTTTTTATATGTCTAAATTCGGTTGCGGATCCGTCTTGTTCCGGCGGCGGAGGAATGATTTTTGTTAGCTCAAATACGACACTGGATGCTCAATATAAATCAATACAGCCGCGTTTTGCAGAGCCGTACGAATATAAAAAATCAGAAATATTGGTTAGCGGCCATAAAGCCTACGAATTTGTTTCCGATAATCCGGAAGCAACTTCTAAAGCTATTTTTATCGAGCGCAATCCGCATATTTATAGTCTAATTCTCAATTGGCATCTCGTTCGTGTGTCGAATAAAGATATACTGAACCAAATCCTCTCCACTTTTAAGTTTATTGAAAACTCTACTGAAAATAAAACAGCAGATTTAACTGTTAGTTGTGCGCTTGGAACTTTTGTTTCGTTTGACGAGCCGCCTGTTGGCAGTAAATCGGTTGTTATATATAAATCAGATTATCAGGATGGGCCATGGATGCAATTAAAAAAAAGTGCTCTAGATAAAAGCCTGTTTCGTGCATCATCTTCACGATATGTAATATCTATAAATGGCATTGATGGCAGAGGCTTGTATTTCAAGATAGACGCATTAACAGAAAGTGGGCAAATTACGCAAATTTTTTATACAAATTACATACCAATAGGCACATCTACGGGATCATGTGAAATTTGATTTTATGAACAAGAACCTTAAAATTATCGTCATCTCCTTAACCGCAGGAATATTTCTTTTTGCGGGGTATCTGGCAAGTTTTAAATATCTGAAACCTGCGCCGGAGCCGCGGCAAATAGCCTGCACAATGGAAGCTAAACAATGCCCTGACGGGTCTTATGTGGGGAGAACCGGCCCAAGATGCGAGTTTGCCGAATGCCCTAATGTCGAACCTTCGATGTTCGACATTTCAGACTGGCAAACCTATCGCAACGAAAAATACGGGTTTGAGTTGAGGTATCCGCCAGTTTATTCTGCCTGTGAGTTTCCTATAAACGAAAAAGAATTATTTAATCTCATAATTGGACGGAGTAATAGCGAGGAATATCCAGACCCATGCGATGCGGGCGTTTATTTGGACGGCGTTTTTTTAAGTATATTTACTGATTCAGTAGAAAATATTCGCGGAAA
>MFHL01000017.1:7636-12577 GCA_001778595.1 Candidatus Giovannonibacteria bacterium RIFCSPHIGHO2_02_FULL_44_11 | reverse complement strand
CTGCGACGTCTGGTTTGATTCGGGAGCGATGCCATACGCCTCCAAGGCGCCGGGCTTTCCCGCGGACTATATAGTAGAAGCCATCGACCAGACCCGCGGGTGGTTTTACACGCTTCTCGCGGTTTCCACTCTTCTCGGCAAAGGCGCTCCTTATAAAAATGTGACGGTTTTGGGGCACGTGCTGGATAAAAACGGGAAAAAAATGTCAAAATCTCTCGGGAATATCGTGGACCCGGCGGTTTTGATAGAAAAATACGGAGCGGACTCCGCGCGCTGGTATTTTCTTACGATAAACCAGCCCTGGGATTCGAAACTTTTTACCGAAGACGACGTCAAAGACGCTTCGCGCAGATTTTTTATGATACTCTGGAATGTTCTGCAATTTTATAAGATGTACGTGACTTGGCGGTCCGACCGCCAAGCGGCGGTCGGACCGCCCAAAGCTAAGCTTTTGATCAATCAATGGGCACTAATAAAATTACAAGATACAATTCGTGTTGTCACCGAAAAATTGGACGCCTATGATATAGTCGGCGCGGCGCGTGATCTGGAAAATTTTGTTGCGGATGATGTTTCCAGATGGTATGTCAGGCGCATCCGCGATGTTATGAAAGAAAATAATGCGGACTCTAAAGAAACCGCCGCGGTTTTGCGGTATTTGCTGGGCGAGATTTCAAAGCTTTTAGCGCCCTTCGCGCCGTTTATTTCAGAAAAAATTTGGATGGAGCTCGGGAACAAGGGAAGTGTGCATCTGGAAGATTGGGCAAGGTCTTCGGGTAATTTGTCGAAGGTGCGGGTTTTGCAAGACCTTGCGCAGCGCGACGGCGCGAGCAGAGCAATTCGTCAGCAGACGAATATGCGTGTCCTTGCAAAACCCGGCACCAAGACAGATGAAGCTTTGACGGATATGACAGAAGTTCGGCGAATTGTCGGATTGGCACTGGAAGCCAGGCAGAAAGCAAATATTAAAGTGCGCCAGCCGCTTCAGAAACTAACGGTTAAAAGCGAGATATTAAAAAAAACAGATAAAGATTTTTTGGAATTAATTAAAAACGAGGCAAATATTAAAGATATTATATTTGATTCTTCCCTGAAGGATGCAGTCCTGTTAGATATAAACATTACTCCGGAACTCCGCGAAGAAGGAATAATCCGCGACCTGATACGCGAAATTCAATCCGCGAGGAAAACGGCCGGGTTTACGCGGAAAGACAAGGTTTCCGCGGTGCTTGAATTGCCTAAAGAAATTTTTGAGGCGGCAAAAAAATATGAAAAAGTTCTGGCCAAGGAAACGAATCTGAAGTCCGTCAAAATCTCGGAAGCGGGCGCCGTAAAAATATCGCTAAAATAAATCCTTAGATATTAAGATATTTTTTGAGGAACGCCATTGTTTTCTCCCACGCATCGCTGGTGGCCTCTGCGTTGTAATTTTCGCGCTCTTCGTTTGCGAAAGCGTGGCCTGCCGATGGGTAGATATAGATTTCATTTGTCTTTCCAAGTATATTCAGAGTATTTTTCATTGTTTCAACTTTGGTTGACGGGATGCTTTTGTCTTCCGCGCCGAAAATTCCCAAAACCGGTTTTTGGATTTTTTTCAAAACCGCTTCGCTGTCGGTTATCATGCTGCCGTAATAGATAATGTAAGCGCCCGCGTCCAGATTGGCCACCGCCGACTTAAAAGCTATTGACCCGCCGAAACAAAATCCCCAAACGGCAATTTTGCCTCCAGCGATGCCCTCTTCCTGAAGTTTGAGGATTGCACGCTGGACGCATTCCAGAGCGTGTTCGTCGGTAACCTCATCTTTCATTTTTTTTGCTTCTTCAGCGTCTTTTGCCGTGACTCCTTTATAAAGATCAACCGCGAGCACCGCGAAGCCCTCCCCGGCGATTTTGTCCGCCATATTTTTTATCTGCCGGTTTACCCCCCAAAATTCATGAATAAGCACGATGCCCGCGCCCTCTCCCGCCGGCGGAGGATTTTGCGGTTTTGAAAGATAGTCGTTGTTCATCCCGTTAGAAAATTAACCCAATATTTGTTTAGTGTATATACTACCACAATATATTCTATTATAGTTATATGGTATGACATTTTTAGCAGATTTTCTAACGGGATTCATGCCGTTAATTTAGCATAAAATTAAGAACGTGCCATCAGTATATTATAAAACCGAAGGATTGGTGATGAAAAAAATGCCGTTTGGGGAAGCGGATTTTTTGGTAAGAATCTTGAGCCGTGATTTCGGTAAAATAGATATTTTGGCAAAAGGAGCAAGGAAGACTGCTTCAAAACTGAATGCCCATATTGATATTTTGAACCATATCAGAGTTTCTTTCGTGAAGAACGGGGAAAGACTTCCGACACTTACCGACGCGGAGATTTTGAACCGGTACGATGACTGGTTTTCGGATTCGGAGCATATTTCCGTCGCCGGACGGATATTGCAGACTTTGGATAAAATCATTTTACCGGGCTCCAAAGATGATGAGCTTTTTTCTATTGCTTTGCGGTTTTTTGCGAAACCCGATACGCACGAAGAAAACGCAGTAAAATTTTTACGCGAAATTTTCAAACACGAAGGCCACGGAGACTCTTTGCCCCCCGAGCACGAACAATCTATAATAAAAATATGGCCGATCTTGAAGAACTAGGAAAAAGGCTTTACAAGCAGGGGGAAGGCTTTGAAGAACGCAAAATCCCCCCCGACCTTGCCAGAGAACGCGAAGAACACAGGGTTTTGTGGCAAAAAGAACCCAAGCCGCCGCCGGAAGCGCTGAAGCGCAAAAAAACGATTTTGTGGGTCGGTGTTTTTACTTTAATCTTTGGCGGAGGAATTTTTTTATTTTTCCAGTTTTACGGATTTAACGCATTTCTGAATATACAGGCGGTAAAGGTTGAAATAGTCGGTGACAAAGAGATAAGGAGCGGAGACCGCATAAGCTGGCAGGTGCGTGTAACGAACGAGAACAATACGGCGATAGAAGACGCGGTTCTGGTGTTTAATTATCCCGAAGGGGCTACCCCGCTTTTGGGGCAGATGCCCGAAGGGGTCTTCAGGAGCCGCCAGAATTTAAACACCATCAATCCCGGCGAATCGGTTACGCAGACTTACAACGCTTATGTTTTTGGTGCGCGAGGAAGCTCAAAAAAAGTCTCGGCTGTTTTGGAATACCGCCCAAAGGGATCTACCGCGACGTTCGGCAAAGACGCTTTTTTTGTGTTGAATATCGTGCGCTCTCCCGTTACGATTGCTTTTAATATTCCGGAGAATTTACGAATAGGGCAAACAATGGAATTTGAGATACGCTACAATTCGCAGTCCGACAAAGACCTGATTAATTTATCCGTAGAACTTCTGATGCCCGAAGGCTTTCAATATGAATCTGCCGACCCGGCGCCTTCTGCGGACAACAGTAAAAAATTTGGGAGCCAAAAAAAGCTAGGCTGGTACATCGGGTCTTTGAGGCCGGCACAGGACGGCGTTATTAAGGTCACAGGAAAAATTTCCGGTTCGGAACTTGAAGTGCAGAATTTTCAGGCGTCTTTGGGCGTGATGCTTCCGGACAAAGTGACCATGTCGGCGTATGACAGCGTGGTTGCCCCGATAGTATTGCACTCTCCGTTTTTGGCCGTTTCAATTTTGGCACAAGGGAAAAAAGCTTATATCACTTTTCCGGGGGACCTTATTTCGTTTGAAATAAGCTGGAAAAATAATTTACCGGTATCGGTAAGCGAAGCGATTTTAGAAATGCGCTTGGACAGCCTGCCGGTAGATATGCGCTCGCTTCGGGTGGATAACGGTTTTTTTAGGGACGCGACCAAAAGCGTGGTCTGGAACGCTTCAAGCAATCCCGATTTCAAAAGTATTCCGCCGGGCGCTTCCGGAAATGTGCAATTTAATTTCAGGACAAAAAGCAGCTTTCCGTTGGAGTCAGGCGAAGGGCGCCCCGTAATCAAGCTCGTCCCTACTTTCAAAAGCAATAGCGTTATCGCCGGTTTTGAAGGGGTAGACACGGGAGGGAAGGCCGAGATGGAGATTAAGGTTTCTTCTAAACTGCAGCTTTCAGCCCGCGCGGTTTATTTTGATGCGCCGATACCGAATACCGGCCCAATGCCGCCCAAAGTCGGATCCGAAACTACATATACGGTAACATGGTCGCTTGCAAATATGGTCAACGATGTGGATAATGTTGTGGTAACTTCATCGTTGCCGCCTTATATGAATTTTAAAAACGTATTTATTCCGGCAAATTCAGTTCTGGTTTATGACCAGAATACCGGAGAATTACAATGGAAACTCGGCAGGGTTCCTGCAGGAACCGGATTTTTGAGTCCGGCATTACAGGTTTCTTTCCAAATCGGCATTGTTCCGGGAGAGGACCAGATCAATTTTTCACCTATTATCATCAATGATGCTAAAGTAACGGGAAAAGATAATTTTACGGGAGCTGATCTTTCAGCAACGGCGCCCAGAAAAACCACTGACATTCAGGATGATCCGCGCGCCGGCTTCAACCAGAGGAAAGTTGCACCATAATTATGAAAGATTATGAAAGATAATGAAAAATTAGAAAAAATCGTGAGCCTTGCCAAGAGGCGGGGGTTTATTTTTGCGGGGAGTGAGATTTACGGGGGGCTTTCGGGTATTTATGACTATGGTCCGTTAGGAGTGGAGTTGCGCCACAATATCAAACAATATTTTTGGGATAAATTCATTGCGGAGCGCGAGGATGTTTATGGAATGAGTGCGGCAATTTTGATGCCCAAGCGTGTATGGGAAGCGTCGGGACACACCGAGCTTTTTACCGACCCTTTGGTTGAATGTAAAATTTGCCATGAAAGAGTGCGCGCGGACCAGCCGGAAGCGATAGCCGACCACGAGGGCACACACCGTTCGACAGGCTCACGGCAGGCAAAAAAGATGGGATGGTCTGAACCGAAAG
>MFHL01000017.1:0-7605 GCA_001778595.1 Candidatus Giovannonibacteria bacterium RIFCSPHIGHO2_02_FULL_44_11 | reverse complement strand
AGGTTTATCTGAGGGGCGAGATTACGCAGGGAGTGCACGTGAATTTCAAAAACATTCTGGACTCAATGCATCCGAAATTGCCGTTCGGCATAGGGCAGATAGGAAAAGCTTTCAGGAACGAAATTACCCCACGCGATTTTCTTTTTCGTCAGCGCGAATTTGAGCAGATGGAGCTTCAGTATTATATAAAACCGGACGAGAAAACCGGTAAGGAATTTTTTGAGTATTGGAAAAAATTTGCGTTTGACTGGTATTTGGGCCTCGGTTTCAAAAAAGAAAATTTGCGCTTTCGCCAGCACGCTCCCGATGAGCGCGCGCATTACGCAAAAGACGCCTGGGATATTGAATACAACACTCCCTTCGGCGGATGGAAAGAGGCGTGGGGGATACATCACAGAGGAGATTGGGATTTGAAGAGACATTCAGAATATTCAGGTGAGCCGCTTTCGTATTACGACGACGAAACCAAAGAAAGATTTATTCCGTGGGATATTGAGTGCTCCGGAGGGGTGGACCGCGCGGTTTTGTTCGTTTTACTGGAGGCATATATGGAAGACGAGCTCGGCGGTGAACCAAGAGTCTTTCTGAAATTAAATCCGAAGATCGCGCCTATAAAAGTTGCCGTGTTCTCGCTTTTGAAAAATAAACCGGACTTGGTTTCTAAAGCAAAAGAGGTTTACAGTGCTTTGAAGAAAAAAATCCCTCAAATGATGTTTGACGACAACGGAAACATCGGCAAACGCTACAGGAGACAGGATGAAATTGGAACGCCGTGGTGCGTTACAATCGATTTCCAAACTCTGGAAGATTCCACCGTCACCGTCCGCGACCGCGACACAGGCAAACAGGAACGTCACGCCATTGCCGAGCTTGACAAATACTTTGCGGATATGTTAAAATAGTCAAAGAAAGCGAGGTGGCTAATGAGAGCATTGTTAATTTGGAGTTTTGTTTGGTGGTCCGGATATGTGTTTACATGGTTATGTCTCAAATATCGTTTTTTTACGGATAGCGACACCAATAGACTGGCATTTGGAATGCCGGCCGGTATTGCCGGAGGAGCACTTTGCGATATTTTTCTTTATGGTTTTTTTACTCAAAACATTGTTCTAGCGTCTTTACTGGTTACGTCTTTCATCGGTTCTTTTCTGTTTTTATGGGTAAGAGCTTTAATAAGGGGGCATTTATAAATGAGGGCGAAGCAGCCCTTTTTTTATTTGAAATATGTGTTAGAATTGTTTTGATGTACAGGCTCAAAAAATTATCTTCAGGTTTGAAAATCCTGACTATTCCGATGAAAAATACGGAGATATTCACGCTTTTGGTATTGGTCGGGACAGGTTCGCAATACGAGACTAAAAAAATAAACGGAATTTCACATTTTTTGGAGCATATGTTTTTCAAAGGCACCAAGGACCGCCCCGAGCCGGGACAAGTACACCGCGAGCTCGATTCCATCGGCGCCCAGCACAACGCTTTCACTTCCAAAGAAATAACCGGCTACTATGTAAAAGCCGCTAAAGAATATTTTGATAAAAGTTTAGATATCGTTTCCGATATTTTAACGAGCCCGCTTCTTTCCGCGGAAGAGATAGAAAAAGAAAAAGGAGTGGTTGTGCAGGAGATAAGAATGCGCAACGACGACCCTGTTTCGAGAACTGCGAATATTTTTGAACAATTGCTTTGGGGCGACCAGCCCGCCGGCTGGGAAGTCGCCGGGGACGAGAAGACGGTAAATTCCCTAAGGCGCGAAGATTTTCTGGATTATTTTTATTCTCAATACGTCGCTTCCAACACGGTTGTTGTGGTTGCTGGCGCGTACCCGCAAGACGCGGAAAAACGGATAGAACAGGAATTTAAAACTTTAAAAAAAGGAAAAGCCGGGCCCGAGACCCCGACAAAGAGCCTCGGCGCGGGCGTGAAAGTGCGCGTGGAAAACAAAGATGTGGAAAGCTCAAATTTGGTTTTGGGGCTTGAGGGCTTCAATATGCACCACCCAAAAAGATTTATCCTTTCCATGCTCGGCGTGGTGCTCGGAGGGAATGTCTCTTCAAGGCTTTTTACGGAAGTACGCGAAAAGCGCGGTTTGGCGTATTATATAGGAGCGGGCAATACGCTTTATAAAGACGGCGGATATTTTGAAATAAGCGCGGGAATTCCGCACGATAAGACGGAAACTGCGTTGGAAGTCATCGTCAGTGAGCTTCAAAAGATTAAAACTGACGGCGTTGGCGCGGAGGAATTAAAAAGGGCGAAAGACTATATCCGCGGGTCCACCAAAATATCGCTGGAAAGTTCAAGCGCCCTTGCGTCTTATTTCGGCGAGCAGGTGGTTTTTGAAAAGAAAATGATGACACCGGAAGAAAATCTGAAAAAGCTTGACGGAGTTTCCGCCCCGCAAATAAAAGCATTGGCCCGCGAACTTTTTCAGCCATCGCGCTCGGCTCTCGCTTTGGTAGGCAAAGCGCAGTCTGACACAGGTTTTTTAAAAATATTAAAACAGATCTAAATGCCGACAAAAGAACACCAAATAATAGAAATTTCTTTCTCAACAATGCTGAAAGCCGCGTTTTTGATAATTTTGCTGTGGCTGATGTGGACTCTCCGCGATATCATCTCGGTCATTTTGGTTTCCATCGTTATTGCTTCGTCCATTGAGCCTCTAAACCATTGGTTTGCGCGTTTTGGCGTACCGCGCGTTCTTGGGGTCATCATTATTTATCTCGGCGGTTTCGTATTCTTTTCAATGATAGTTTATCTTATTATCCCCCCGCTTTTGGGAGACATCATCGGATTTCTCGGCGGTTTGCCGAATTACATAGCGGACACTTTGGGGCCCAACGGACCGATATATACATTTTTCCCGGGCGCTCCGACCGCATTCGGCGATATTATCAGGAGCCTTGCTACTGTGCTGGAAAATCAGGTTGAGGCGTTTTCCCGCGGAGTTTTTTCCGTGAGCGCATCATTTTTCGGAGGGATCGTGTCTTTCGGGCTTTTAATAGTCATTTCGTTTTACCTTTCGGTGCAAGAGCATGGGATAGAGAATTTTTTGCGTATTGTTACTCCTTTGAAACACGAAGAATATATATTGGATCTCTGGCAGCGTTCCCAGAGAAAAATAGGCCGCTGGCTTCAGGGGCAAATGCTTCTGGGCGTGCTTGTGGGAGTCATGGTGTTTCTGGGGCTTACTATTTTGGACGTAAAATACGCGATTTTGCTCGCAATCCTTACCGCTGTCTTTGAGATAATCCCGATATTCGGGCCGATAATGGCCGCCTTGCCGGCGGTTGCCATTGCCTGGATACAGCGCCCGTTTTTGGGGCTGATGGTCCTGTTGCTTTACATTGTGGTTCAGCAGTTTGAGAATCATTTAATATATCCTTTGGTTGTAAGAAAAACAGTCGGCGTTTCGCCTTTGCTCGCGATAATCTCTCTTGTGGTCGGAGCGGAGCTTGGCGGACTTGTCGGAGTGATACTTTCGGTGCCCTTTGCAGTGGTTTTGGTGGAATTTTTGAATGATGTCGCGGCGCGCAAACAGCCGAAGATTTTATAAAACAATGGCAAAAGAAAAATTTTATATTACGACTTCAATACCATATTTGAACGCCTCTCCGCATTTGGGGCATGCGCTTGAGTTTGTGCAGGCTGATGTGCTCGCAAGGCACGCGAGGCTTCGCGGAAAAAACACTTTTTTTCTTTCAGGCACCGATGAGCACGGAGCGAAAGTAATGCGCGCCGCGGAGGCCGCCGGGAAAACACCGAAAGAATTTGTTGATGGAAAAGCGAAAATTTTTCTGGATTTGCTTTCTAAATTGAACATTTCCAACGATGACTTTATCCGCACAACCGACCAAAAGCGCCATTGGCCGGCGGCTCAGCTTCTTTGGCAAAAACTGTATGAGGCGGGAGATATTTATAAAAACCGCTACAAAGGGCTCTACTGTGTGGGACACGAGGCTTTTGTGACCGAAAAAGACCTGAAAGACGGGTTCTGTGAGGACCACAAAAAAGCGCCTGAACCGGTGGAGGAGGAAAATTATTTTTTTAAACTTACAAAATATAAAGACGTTCTCAAAAAAAAGATAGAAAGCGGTGAATTGCAGATATTTCCGGAGTGGAGAAAAACGGAAATTTTAAATATGTTACATGATATCGGTGACATAAGTTTTTCCAGGCCGTCAAAAGATATTCTGTGGGGGGTGCCTGTGCCCGGGGACGCGACCCAGACGATCTATGTTTGGTGCGATGCTCTGCCAAATTATATCAGCGCGCTGGGCTTCGGCGCCGAAAACGATAAAAAATTCACGCAATATTGGCCGGCGGATGCGCACGTAATAGGAAAAGACATAATAAAATTCCATACGATATTTTGGCCGGCAATGCTTTTGTCGGCAAATTTGCCTTTGCCGCGCGCTATTTTTATACACGGATTCATACGCGTTAAAGGGGAGAAGATGTCTAAATCAACGGGCAATGTCATAGACCCGTTCGCGCTCACGGAAAAATACGGAGCTGACGCGGTAAGGTATTATCTTTCGCATGAAATATCCACTTTTGTAGACGGCGACTATACGGAGGAAAATTTTGAGAGGGTGTACGGGGGTTCTCTGGTAAACGGCCTCGGCAACATTGTGGCGCGAACGGCAAAGATGATATCAGGTTTTCCTGAGATTGAAAAGCCGG
Source organism: Candidatus Giovannonibacteria bacterium RIFCSPHIGHO2_02_FULL_44_11 (assembly GCA_001778595.1). Classification (GTDB taxonomy): domain Bacteria; phylum Patescibacteriota; class Minisyncoccia; order UBA11713; family 2-01-FULL-45-33; genus 2-01-FULL-45-33. Next base: position 2,919 of record MFHL01000017.1, on the reverse strand, counting down.
ATGACGTCGCACTCCAGCGTTTTCCGATAAGAAAAAATCTTGATTTTTTGCAGGCAGAAGCGGGTGCAAAATCTTTTGAAGAGATCCCCCCCTCGCATTTAGCGGATGGCTTTATCTGGCCGGCTTATAAAAAAGAAATGGAAAAATACGAAATATCAGCCGCGTCCGAAATAGTTTTTGCGTTTTTGCGCAGGCTTGATGAATATATTGAAGCGTACCAGCCATACAAAATGAAAGACAAGCCTGAAGACGTAAAAATAATTCTCTGGCATTTGGCTTATTCCTTGGCTTCCGCCGCGTGGATGTTAAAGCCTTTTTTGCCCGCGACAGCAGATAAAATGCTTTCTGCTTTGGGCGTAGACCCGGACTCCGAAGAACCGTGGACAAAATTTAAAGTTTCCGAAGTGCCGCATTTATTTCCGCGGTTGTTGAAGAAGTAAAATTATGAGATTCTGAGCGGGTTATGCCAGCAGGCATCCCTGAGCGAGCAGCAGCGAGGCGAAGAAAGCGAAGAAGCTGCATAATTTTACTGAAAAAAATGAATACACCAAAATTAATTGACGTTCATACTCACACGCATTTCTCCGCGTACAACGAAGACCGCGACGCGGTAATCCGCCGCGCGTTGGATGCGGGAATATGGCTGATAAATGTGGGGACACAAAAAGACACTTCGCAAGACGCCGTAAATATTGCGCATAAATATTTGCCCGCTGAAGCCCCGCCTGCCAATTGGCGGGCAGGTTCGGCGAAGGCGGGCGTGTTTGCGACGGTTGGGCTCCACCCCATTCACAGCGAAAAATCATTTCATGATGAACAGGAGACCGGTGCGGGAGGAATAGGTAAAGGGTTTGTATCGCGGGGCGAAGATTTTGAATATGATTATTATAAAAAATTGGCGGAAGATCCGAAGGTGGTGGCAATAGGCGAGTGCGGACTCGATTATTATCATTTGACGCCGGAGACAAAAAAACGGCAGGCGGAAATTTTCCGTTTGCAGATAGCTTTGGCGCGGGAAATCGGGAAGCCGCTGATGATTCATTGCAGAGACCACGGAAAGCTAAAGGAAGGAGAGCCGAGCGGGGAAGCGTTTGCGGATCTTATTGCGATTTTGAAAGAAGAATTGAATACCACCCCCTCAACCCCCCTCCTTACGAAGGAGAGGGGAGAAGGGGGGAGGTCTCCCGGCGTCATACATTTTTTTTCCGGAACCGTGGAAGACGCGAAAGAATTGATGGATCTCGGATTTTCGTTCTCTTTCGGCGGAGCGCTTACTTTTGCGAGGGCGTATGAGAAATTGGTTAAATTTATTCCTTTAGACCGCATTGTTTTGGAAACAGACGCGCCGTATGTCGCTCCCCAAGCCTATCGCGGAAAAAGGAACGAACCTTTGTACGTGGAAGAAGTCGCCAAAAAAATCGCGCGAATTTTAAATAAAGATTTTGAAGAGATAGCAAAAATAACAACGGAGAACGCGATAAGAGTTTTTAATCTAAAATAAAAACCCCCCGCGAGGCCAGGGGGAGTGTAAATGCATTCTAAGAAAGATACATCGGCAGAAAAAGCGGCGGCTTGAACGAAAAGCTCAGCGACTGTATTGAAACCCAATTTAACAGATTCCATGGTCCGCCTACTTTACTATTTGTGCCGGATTTTCTATCGCCTGAAAATGGCTGCTTGCCGACATACGCACCGGTAGTCATGGTGTTATAGAAATTTCCGGTTCTTACGCGCATACACGCCTCTTCAAAAAGATACATGTTGTTTGTATGCACGGCACCGGTTAGTGCGTACTTAGATGTCTTATCGCAGATGTCAAAGACATTGTTTTTATAATTTTTATTGGGGAGCACGCAAACGGTCAGAACCGGTCCGAAGATTTCTTCTTCCATTGTCCTATAAAATGGATCCTTAGTAACAATGAGCGCCGTATCAACAAAATAACCGATAGCGCTATTTTTTGTGAATCCCGACGGGAATATAAGTACTTCTTCAGGTTTGCCTTGTTCAACGTCCAGTAAAGCCTGATTGATATAGGAATTAATATTATCCCGTGCATTCGCGTTAATGACAGCGCCCATGAATTTGCTGAAATCTGCAACATCACCGGTGTGTAAGGCCCTCATTGATTCAATTAGATGTTGGCGAAGCTCGGGCCACTTTTTTTCATCAACATACACGCGCGATGTCGCTGAACACTTTTGGCCCTGATAGCCCAACGTTCCCCTCCAAATCATTTCGGCAGATTTGCGCGCATCGTAATCAGGGAAAACAATAACAGGATTTTTTCCGCCGGTTTCACCAACCAGCCGGGGATATCCTTTATATTTTTGTCTGCCGACATTTAGTCCGACCTGACTCCAGATATCTTCAAACACCCCTGTACTGCCGGTAAAATGTACACCTGATAATTCGTCGTGTTCTAACACAATCTCTGAAATCGTCCCCGAATTCCCCTGGACTACAGAAAGAACGTCTTTCGGCAATCCCGCCTCAAGCAGAATCTTTAACAAAACATGAAATGAGTAAACTGTGTCGGAGCATGGTTTTACGACGACTACATTTCCCATTATCAACGGCGCGCAAGGTAAATTACAGGCGATTGCCGCGAAATTAAACGGCGGAATTGCGTATACAAAACCTTCGAGAGGTCTAAAATTTACGGTGTTTGCAGAATCAATACAGTTGTCGGGTTGTTGCGCATAAATTTCACGAGCCCATTTGCAGTTAAACTTTAGAAAATCAATTGCTTCTTGCACATCAATTGATGCTTCATGGGGGTTTTTTGAAAGGTCTTCCATTACAGCCGCATTCATTTCAACAAAATATTTTGTTTCCAAAAGCCGTGCAGCATTTTCAAAAATTAGAAGCCTATTTCTCCATGGGAGAGATTGCCATTTTTTTCTCGCGCGCAGAACG
>MFHL01000016.1:31789-37240 GCA_001778595.1 Candidatus Giovannonibacteria bacterium RIFCSPHIGHO2_02_FULL_44_11 | reverse complement strand
TCGGCGCGGTCGAGCTTTTGGGCGCGTTCCGCTCCGAACTCTTTTATTATTTCAAAAGGAATGCCGTAAGTTTCGTAGAGTTTGAAAGCCGAGTGCGAATCTATCTCGTCCATTTTTTTCAAAAATTCCACGCCTGCTTCAAGCGTTTTTAAAAATTTTTCCCTTTCCGTAAGCAATTCTCCGCTGATGAAGCTGGAGTTGGAAAAAAGCTCGTGATACATCTCGCCGTATTCATGTATCATGTCATGCAGAATACCTTCAACAACACTCCAGACTATATTGGCCTGGTATTCATATACGAAAAGTCTGCGCATGAGGCGCCTCAATACATACCCCGCTTCTTTATTTGAAGGGCGCACCCCGTCGGAAAGCAAAAACATGGAAGCGCGGAGGTGGTCTATGATGATTCTTTTCTTGCGCTCCGGCAATGTGTCCGGCAGAAGCTCCATAAACGGGCGCAGAATATCTATATCAAAAATCGTTTTCACATTCTGCGTAATTTTGACTATCCTTTCAAATCCCCATCCGACATCAACGCCTTTTTGCGGCAACGGGGCCAATCCGCCGTTTTTGTCCGCGAAATATTCCATAAATACCAAAGTTGCTACTTCCAAATCATCAACATACACCTCGTTCGCCGCTCCGCACGGCCCCTCCGGCCCCGCAGGCCCCCAGACATTGTCTTCTCTTGGGCCTTTTTTTATCTTGTCTGGCGTTAAAAATTTGGACCATGCGTTATATGATTCCGTGTCAAAAGGAATCTTGTCGTCGCCCGCAAAAACAGACGCCGAAATGCGGTCTTTGGAAACACCGAAAACCTGTGTAAGAAGCTCGTAGGTCCATTCTATTGTTTCTTTTTTAAAATAATCGCCGAAAGAAAAATGCCCGAGCATCTGAAAAAATGTCATGTGTGTTTCGTCGCCCACTTCGTCAATATCGGACGTGCGGAAACATTTTTGGATGGACACGGCGCGCTTCATTCCGAAATCGCGGACAGGGTCGGCTTTGCCCATAAAATACGGCTTGAACTGCTGCATTCCGGCCGTCGTCAAAAGCACCGAAGGGTCATCGGGCAGAAGCGAAGAGGACGGCATTATTTTATGCCCCTTCTTCTCAAAAAATTCCAAAAACTTTTTTCTGACTTCTTGAGAGATCATCTGTTTAATATACCACTTTTTAAATAAAAAAAGCTATTTTATTATAGCACCGCCGAGCATTTGAAGTCCCTCCTTCGTCAGAGCTTCGGAAGGCACGTAAAAAACAACGGACTGACCGGGAGTAACCGCTTTTTGGGGATTATCAAAAATTACGCTGTAATCAGACTGCAATACGCATTTTTGCAGAGGCTGGCGGTATCTGATGCGCGCCAAAACAGCCAAAGGATATTTTGCAGGCGGCTCCGCAATCCAATGGACATTTTCCGCGCATAATTCTTTTTTAAATAAAATAGGGTCACTGTTTCCCCTTGCCACAACCAATGTGTTTGTTTTGGCCTGTTTTTCCGCAATATAAAGCGGTTCGGCAGTGCCTCCGATATTGAGTCCGTGCCGCTGACCCAGTGTATAAAAATGCGCGCCGTCGTGCTCGCCGATTTTTTTGCCTGTGGAGTCCACTACGATGCCGGGGTTTTTCGGCAAAGCCTCACGGATGAATTCGGCAAAATCAACTTTCCCGACAAAACAAAGCCCCTGCGAATCTTTTTTCGCGGCGTTCGGTAAACCGAATTTTTTGGCGATTTCCCGCACCTCGCTTTTTAAATAATTTCCGACCGGGAAAAGCGAATGCTTAAGCTGGTCTTGGGTGAGGGTCCATAAAAAATAACTTTGGTCTTTTGATTTGTCATGTGCCTCCCGCAAGCCGCACACTCCGGAAGACACGGGTTTTTCTCTGCTGAGAAAACCCTCTGCCTCGCGCCGGTCGCGCTGCGGAGGTCCGCCGGAGTGTGTGGCTTGCTCTCGACGCACGTAATGTCCCGTCGCGATAAAATCAAAACCCATTGCAAGAGCGCGGTCGAGAAAAATTCCGAACTTGATGGTTTTGTTGCACATCACATCGGGATTCGGCGTCCGCCCCGCTTTGTACTCGCGCACCATATATTCATACACGGATTTTTTATATTCTTTTCTGAAATCAAAAGTATAAAAAGGAATTTCCAGCCGGGCTGCCACGCTCATTGCGTCCTGCTTATCTCCGTTGTTTTCGCATCCGTCCCAACACAACATGTGAGCCCCATGTACCTCATATCCCTCTTCTTTCAGCAACGCCGCGGCCACTGAAGAATCAACTCCTCCGGACATGGCTACTAAAACCATTCGACTTCGCTCAGGGTAAACTTTTTTATTTATATTTGACATATTTTGATAAAAATATTTTAACTTAAAAATCATAATTTGTCTATTGCATAAATTGCGGTTAAAATTATGAATATGAACATAGAAAGTACCTATGGACTCAAACATACAAAATAAAAACTTTTGGCATCTGTCATCCGAAGAAACGGCACAATTATTTGAGACGGATATAGAAAAAGGATTATCTGCGCAGGATGTCAAAGATCGTCTTTTGGCTTTTGGGAAAAACACGATCAGCGCCTCCAAAAAAACAGCCGGACTGAAAATATTTCTCAACCAGTTAAAAAGTCCTCTAATCCTCGTTCTTATCGTTGCCGGCATCATTACGCTGGCTATTTCGCACTACCGTGACGCCATCTTTATTTTTGTAACCGTTGTCGTCAATTCCGCCTTGGGCTTCTATCAGGAAAATAAGGCAGAACGCGCACTTTCGGAAATCAAAACGTATCTCAAACAACGAGCACGAGTTATTCGGGATGGTAAAGAGCGGGAGATTGATGCGGAAGAGCTTGTACCCGGTGATATCATCCGATTGGCACAGGGTGATCGTGTGCCGGCCGATGCCCGAGTTATGTTTATCAATGACTTTCAAGTTGACGAGGCAATGCTTACCGGTGAATCTTTGCCGGTCTCAAAATCAACGGATAAGTCGCCGGAGTCAGCAGGACTCTCGGATCAGAATTCTATGATCTTTGCCGGGACGCTCGTAACTCAAGGAGTATGTGCCGCCATTGTCTGCCGTACCGACGAAAGCACCGAGCTCGGCAAGATTGCCTCGCTCATCGCCGCTTCCGAGAACGAAAAAACGCCGCTTCAGCAAGCCATCATAAACTTCAGTATTTATTCAAGTATTATTCTCGGAACGCTGACGCTTGTGGTATTTGGTATCGGTATTCTTGCCGGGCATTCTCCTTTCGATATGTTCCTCACTTCCGTCGCTATCGCTGTATCCGCCATTCCGGAAGGACTGCCGATATCTATGACCGTTATTCTTGCCGTCGGTGTGGAACGTATGGCCAAGCGTAAAGGAGTGGTACGTAAACTGGTTGCGGCCGAGGCCCTTGGCAGTACTACTGTCATACTTACCGACAAAACCGGAACCCTGACAATGGCAAAAATGGTGATGTCAAAGATTATCCCTTTTGAGATTAATGAGCAAAGACTGATTGCACTGGCTTTGACTAACGCGAATGTATTGATTGAAAATCCGCATGACGATCCGGAATCGTGGCGTATGAACGGCAGAATTATGGAGACGGCTCTCGTCCGGTCGGCCGGTATTCGTGGAATGACGTTTGCGGAGATTACGGCCAAAGAACACATACTCCAAACCACGCCATTTAATGCTGTGCAAAAATTTTCAGTATCTTTAGTGAAAGAGTCCGGCAAACATCTGCTTGTCTTTTTTGGCGCACCAGATATTCTGGTCAATCATTCCTCGCTTAGCGTAAAAGAAAAGGAGGCATTACAGGAGCAGATTGACTCACTCGCACTCTCCGGAGAACGAGTGCTCGGTGTTGCTACTAAAGAGATTGCTCACACTGAAAACTTTTCTATTTCAAAGGACCTGTCTCTTTCCGGCTTGTCATGGAGCGGCCTCATTACATTCCGTGATCCTATTCGTCCGGGCATCAAACATGCCATAGGCCGAGTACGGGATGCCGGTGTTAAGACGGTCATTTTAACCGGTGATCATCGGGGAACGGCTATAGCCGTGGCCAAAGAAATTGGCATGAAAGTTGATGAACAGTCAGTGCTTGATGCATCCGAACTGGCAAAATTATCAGAAGAAGAATTGCGAGAACGATTGCCGGGATTAGCTGTTATTTCCCGTGTTACCCCGTTCGACAAACTTCGCATCGCAAAGCTCTATCAGGAAATGGGCGAAGTGGTGGCAATGACCGGCGACGGGGTGAATGATGCCCCGAGCATCAAACAAGCCGACGTAGGCATTGCTATGGGTTCGGGTACGGAAGTGGCGCAAAGTGTTGCCGACCTCGTACTTCTTGACGACAACTTCGAGACTATTGTTGCGGCTATTGAAGAAGGCCGGCAGATTCTCGGTAATATCCGCAAGGTGCTCGTATACCTGCTTTCGAATGTGACCGACGAACTAATTCTTATTGGCGGTTCGCTTCTAACTAGTTTACCTCTGCCTTTAAATCCGCTTCAGATCCTTTGGGTTAACTTTTTTACCGACAGTTTCCCGGCCGTCTCGTATGCGTTCGAGAAAGAACCGGACGGTCTCAAGCATAAGCCGCTAAAAAGAGGCAAGATAAAACTTTTTGATCCGATTATGAAATTTCTAATCCTTGTCATCGGTCTTTCAACAAGCGCCCTGCTCTTTGTTATTTATTATGTTCTGATGCGGCTCGGCTACGATGAAGCCGTTGTCCGCACATTTATCTTTGCGGCTTTCGGGACATACACGTTGCTCGTCGCGCTTTCAGTGCGAAGCCTGGACAGAAGCATTATTTCGTATCCGCTGTTTTCAAATAAATATCTTAACGGCGGTATTCTGATCGGCCTTGTCCTTATGGCAGCGGCCATTTATTTCCCCGGACTGCAATCGGTTTTCAACACAGTTGCACTGCCTCTCAATTGGGTGTTCGGTGTCGTACTGATTGGACTACTCAACATCGTGCTGATTGAGATTGCAAAATGGTTCTTTAGAAGCAGGCAAAATAATACTACTCAATATGAATACACAAAATGAGAAAAATAACATAATGCGAGATTTGGGAGTTGTAGCCTTGAGTATCGTTGTCGCCATCATCCTGGCAAAAACCGGCGCTTTGGCAGGAATTCTGACGAGCACACAAGAGTGGGGATTCTTGGGTAGCCTTGTTGCAGGTATATTTTTTGTATCAATATTTACTGCCGCACCGGCCAGCGTAGTACTCTTTGAAATAGCGGCCGCTAATCCAATATGGGAAGTGGCATTATTTGGCGGAATCGGCGCGCTCATCGGCGATCTCCTCATTTTCCGCTTCATCAAAGACAGTATCTCGGAAGATATTCATTGGCTAATGCGTAAGACCAAACAAGAGAGGTTGGTTTCCATTTTTCGCCCGAAACTTTTTAAATGGCTGATCCCGTT
>MFHL01000016.1:28491-31760 GCA_001778595.1 Candidatus Giovannonibacteria bacterium RIFCSPHIGHO2_02_FULL_44_11 | reverse complement strand
TGAATATGAAAATAGAAAGCCCCGCGTTCGCGGAAAAAGAAACTATTCCGAAAAAATATACCTGCGACGGGGAAGATACCAATCCTCCGCTGAAGATTTCAGGCGTTCCCGAAAACGCCAAAAGTCTGGCTTTGATAGTTGACGACCCCGACGCAACGAGAGGCGTAACATGGGTCCATTGGATAATTTTGAATATAGATCCGTCGGTGCGTGAAATAGCGGAAAACAGCATGCCCGCAAAAACCAAAGAACTTGTTACAAGCTTCGGCAAGCCGGGCTACGGCGGGCCATGCCCGCCGGGAGGCTCAAAACCGCACAGATATTTTTTCAAGCTTTACGCGCTAGATGCTGAAATAAAAAACACCGAAGAAATAGACGGCCATACAATAGCAAAAGCGGAACTGATGGGTTTTTATTCCCGCTAATCTGTGTTATAGTAACAAAATGGAAAACACACAAACAAGAGCGGGCTTGCCCGCCGAAACTTCAGTGAAAGCGGGGCCAAAGGACGTATTTTTGCATCTTTTGGCGATAATCATGCTCTATGTGAGCGTGGGCAGTTTTATAACGCTGTTATTCCAATACATAAATATCTGGCTGCCGGATAAGGCCGTGGACCAATATTATTCTCTACAATCCGCATATTCTTCAATGCGCTGGTCAATTGCGCTTTTGATGGTGGTGTTTCCGGTTTTTGTATGGGCAAGCTGGTATTTAAATAAAGAATATTCCGCAGAACCCGCAAAACGCGAACTAAAGATACGCAAATGGCTTCTTTACTTTACTTTGTTCACAGCGGCAATGCTGATAATCGGAGACTTGGTCGCATTGATATTCAGTTATCTGCAGGGAGAACTTACCGCGAGGTTTCTATATAAAATATTGTCCGTTCTTTTGGTAGCCGCCGTCGTATTCAAATATTATCTGATGGAACTAAAAAACAATGCTCCGCACAAAATTTTTCTTTACGCGGTTTCAGTATGGGTTGCGGCGGCTATAATCGGAGGATTTTTGATAGCCGGCTCCCCGAAAGAAGCGCGTCTCCGCCAAATTGACGACATACGCACCCAAAATCTTCAGGAAATACAATCACAGGTAGTTTACTACTGGCAGCAAAAGGGTGTATTGCCCCAAAACATCGCCGCATTGAAAAATAACGACATCAACATATTTATCGCGCCGTTGGATCCCGAGACCGGCGCGCCATATACCTATACCACTACCGGAAATCTGAGCTTTATGCTCTGCGCGAATTTTGCTTTGCCGAGCCTGCCCGACCAAACTACGCGCTACACTCCCATGCCCGTAAAACCGTACGGCATCGACGGCATTGCCCAAAGTTGGGAGCATCAAGCCGGAAATGTTTGCTTTGACCGCACTATTGACCCTGATTTCTACAAATTGCCCGAGAAAACGAGATAGACAAAAATTAAAAACTGCGCTAAGCTTCATTCAGAAAAATGGAGCTTTATGAGCATGAAAGATTGGTTAAATGCGATCTTAGAATCGTCCGCTAAATCGGCAAAAAATGCGGCTGATGCATTGACGGCGCTTTGCGACATAATGAAGCAGGCAAACGAAGAAGATTTTCAGGAAAATATTAACTGGCTCAAAAACAATATTGAAAATTATTGGCAGAATCGCCATGATTTGGACTCTTTCATGCTCGCAACATTTCTCATGGCCTGCAAAGCGTCCGGAGATACGGAGCTTGCAGAACGCGTAGATAAATTTGAAGCCGACATGGCAACCGAAGCCGCCCGCGCGCATTTCTTACGAACCCAAAAACTCCCAGAAGCCTAGGGAGTTTTTTTATTTTCCCTTCGTCAAAACTTCTTCAGCTTCTTCGAACTTAATAGATAAAAGTTTTGAGACGCCGTCGTTGCCCATTGTGACGCCGTAAAGGACATCCGCGGCCTTCATTGTTTCGCGGTTGTGGGTGACTACGACAAGCTGGGTTTTTTTGCCCAATTCCCTAAGCATAGAAGCGTAGCGGTTTGAATTTGCCTCGTCCAGCGCAGCATCGGTTTCATCAAGCACCAAAAACGGCGGGGGGTTTACCGTAGACATCGCGAATAAAAGCGCGATGGACGTAAGCGCCCTCTCGCCTCCCGAAAGCATATTTAAGCTCTTTATGCGCTTCCGGGGAATATCCACAATTATTTCTATTCCCTCTTCCTCCTCTTCAAGCTCGCTTTCCCATCCTTCGTCCTCTTCGTCATTATTTTTTCCGCCAAAGGCGGATCCGCCTCGGGCGGGCTTCTGCGGTTTCATAAGTTTTATTTCGGCCTTTCCTCCGCCGAAAATTTCATGGAAAAATTCCCCGAAAAGCTTGTTTATTTTCTCAAGCCCCAGATCAAAATCTTTCTCTATCCTCTCCGCAAGGTCTTCAAAAACGGAGCTTAAGCTCCCGGCGGCTTTTTTGAGGTCTTCCAGTTCTTTCGCGAGAAATTCGTCGCGTTTTTTAGTCTCGTCATATTCCTTAATGACATTTTCGTCCACCCCGCCCGCTTCTTCCAAACGTATCTTAAGGCGTTCTATCTTTTTTCTCATCTGAATCCGTTCGGCTTCGGACAAATTTTCTCCTCCCGCATGCGACTTTTCCTGCCATCCGGCGAAATCAAGCTCAAATTCTTTTTTCTGCATCACAAACTTCTCTTCGCGCGAAGCCGTGTTCCGGAGCTCATCCCTCGTCCGCGCTATTTCTTCGGTCTTTTGGCGGAAAAGTGCCCCTTCTTTGGCGACTCTTTCGGCTTTCTCGGAATAATCAATTTCCAGCGCACGTTTCTTTTTCTTAAACTCTTCTTCTTCTTTGTCCATTTTTAATATCTCTTCTTTTTTTTGTTTCAGCTGTCCGGCAACGCCTTCCTTGTCTTTGAAAAATTTAACGTCTCCCAGCGATTCTAAAAATTTATATATTTTTTGGGTCGCCGAAAATATCGTGTTCCTTACTACCTCCATAGTTCCCGAACTGGAAGCCGATTCCAGATCTTTTACCAAGTCCAACAGCGCGGTCTTAATCTTTTCTTTCGGAAACGAATCCTCTACAGCACCGGTCGGGCGCTCGGCCGCGGCTTCCATTTTTACGATATTCCGCTCCGTCTCGCGTCTTCTTAAGACGAGTTCTCCGAGAGAAGCGTCCAGTTTTTTTTGTGCGTCAAAAAAAATCTGCGCCGAGGATGCTCCCGATTCCTTGTCCAAAAGATTCTCCGCTTCACGGAGCGCCGCTTCTAAAACTTTCAATTTATCGGCCAGCGGGGATTTTTCTT
>MFHL01000016.1:16980-28475 GCA_001778595.1 Candidatus Giovannonibacteria bacterium RIFCSPHIGHO2_02_FULL_44_11 | reverse complement strand
TCAAAGGCGTTTTTCATCTTCTGGGCCTGCTGGTCCAGATATTTAAGGTGAGGCTGTATCTCGCGCCGGAGCGACTCTACCTGTTTTATATTTTCATCCGTGCCGGCAAGTTTTCTTTCGGCTTCGGTTTTTTTAAGTTCAAAAATTTTAAGCCCCAAAGCTTCTTCAATCATGGATTTTCTTTCTTTGGGCGAGGCGTAGAGAATACGGTCCGCATCGCCCTGTGCGATGATATGGTGCTGTGAAGCTCCAAGCCCGACTTTGGAAAGAAGCTCAATGATATCTTTTAAGCGCACGTGGCTTTCGTTTAGCAGATATTCGTTCACGCCGTCCCGGTAAATCCTCCGCGAAATTATTACTTCATCAAATTCAACAGGAAAAACTTTTTTTTTATTGTCAAAAACCAAAGATGCCGAGGCCTTGCCCATGCGCGCTACCTGCTGTGAACCGCCAAATATCAGGTCCTCCCCCTTTTTCCCGCGGAGGCTTTTCATCGATTGCTCGCCCAAAACCCACCTCAAAGAATCGGCTACGTTTGACTTGCCCGAACCGTTTGGCCCTACAATTGCGGTAATTTTAGTGGGAAATTCCAAAACCGCCGGTTTGGCAAACGATTTGAACCCGTTTATTTCTAAGCGTTTAAGAAGCATATTGATAACTAAAACTATACCAAAATCGTTTAAATAAAAAAAGGCGGACACAACGTCGTTGCGCCCGCTAAATACGAACCTTACTTTCCGTGGAGATTATGACCGATGCCGTGCCAAAGCTTATGCACGCCGTCTACAAACACCTTTGCCGCATCAACCGGCAAACTCAACCAATGCCAAACCGTGGCATGTGAAGGCTCCATAACGGTCTCTTTCACAAGACCTGCCCCGAGCTGTACTTCACCAACTACCGTATCATGCACTCCCATCACAACGCCCGTGCCGACGTTTTGCACCGTAGAACACGCACCCAAGCCTAACAGCGAAACCAACGAAATGACCAGTGCCAACCCCAATAATTTTACCTTCATAATGTTATTTCACCCCCTTTCCGAGCGAAATAGCTCTAAAATAAGGGTATCTTGAGATGGTCCAAAACGCAAGATGTGGATAATTATGAATAAAATTCCGCCAAAAGCGCCATTGACTGTTTGCGCCTAAAATGCTAGCGTATCGGCAGGAGGTTCCAATGGAGCCGGAAACAAAACAAGAAAAAACAGGGTCCGTATTCGGAGTTTATTTACCTGAACTTACGGATGAGTTCGTTGAAAAAGTAACGGAAGAATGCCTGAGCAAACAGAAACTTTTTGTAGACAGAAACCGGCAGATAATACCTATTACCAAAGACCTCGTCAGACAGGGAGTGTGTTTAAATGTATGGAACATCAAAACTCACTATCCCACCTGGAAATGGGTCAACGGCCTTTCTCCGGAATCGTTCAAAGCGGTAATTGTAAAACTGCATACGCCGTTTCATCTGCGGTGGCTCAATAATCTGGTATACGACCAATTTCTGGAACTATGCGAGCCGTTCAGAAATGAAAGGCGAATCCCGGGATGGCTTCTGTATCTGGCACGCCCTTATATCGGGGACACCAAGCCCGACGCTTTTGGCCTTTTGGGCGGAAATATTGACCTGTATGAATTTGATAACGGCGACAAGATACGCGAGCTGTTTCCGAACGAAAAAGACTACGAAAACAGCACGGAGCATCCAAGCGACTACGCCATTATCAGGGAATTTGGCGAAGAAGGCGGCGGATTGCAAATTATCCGGTTAAAAAAAGACTCCGAAGGATACACTATAAAAGTCAAAAGACCTGACGGTGAAGAAGTGCCATTGGTTGATGAAATTTATTACGAGCGCGTGGCAAAGTTTTACGAAGACAGCAAGCCATGGGAAAAAAACCCGAAAGAAGAAAAAAGATACGCTGACCACGAAGATTTTTGTTTTTTGATAAATAAAGTTGACGGCGAAATGAAAAATCACGGAGTGAAAGGAGAAACGCTCGCCGCTGAATACGTTCCGTTAATGGCGCTGTCTCCAAAAGACTGTTTCAAAAAACACGCCGAAATGCTTCGTGTAACTATGAACCGTGTGGTACACGAATACGGAAGGAAAAATCTGGCAAATGCCTTGGATTACATTACGGCCACTTTTCCGGAGTCGGACAAGCTTAGAAAAGAACCTAAATTCAGACAGCCAAGACTCGGTATGGCAGACAACATCTTGTGGGACAATTTCACTCAAGACAACAAAATAAAGCCGTTTGAAAAATAACGGCTTTTCTTTTTGGTTAAAATTAATTTAGATTATCCCCAGCCCTTGGTTTGAAGCGCGACCTCCGCGGCCTGTTGTTGCGCCGCTTGCTTACTTGGCCCTTCGCCTTCGGCGATGAGTTCCTTGCCCAGATAGACCCCGACTATAAAATGCCTGTCATGGTCCGGCCCCCATTCTTTTACAACTTTGTAAGTAGGAGTAACGCTTTCCCTCTCCTGCGCTTCTTCCTGAAAAAGACTTTTTGCGTCGCGGTATAATTTTTTCTCAACTATCTCGCCTATTTTAGGGTCCAAAACGCGCAAAATAAAATCTTTAACAACGTCATATCCTCGGTCAAGATAAACCGCGCCCACGACCGATTCAAAAGCATTCGCCAAAATATACTGGCGCGCCCGTCCGACATCTTTCGCTTCCCCGCGGGAAAGCAATAAAAATTTATTATAATTAAGGTCGCGCGCAACTTCTCCCAGCATATTCGCGTTTACGAGCGAAGCCCTGAAACTGGTCAGGTCTCCTTCCGGCTTGTCGGGAAAAAGTTTATAGAGATGCTCGGTAATGACAAGTTCCAGAACAGCGTCCCCCAAAAATTCCAAGCGCTCATTATGCTCACTTTTCTCTCCCGAAGCCGGGGCATTCTCATTTAAATAAGAACGGTGTGTGAGCGCGGTCTTTAAAAGCTCCTTGTCCCCGAATTCAACGCCTATATTTTTTTCAAATTCCGTGAAATCTATCATTTTTTTATTTTCAAAGCTTCCACCGCTTCATCCAAAAGGTGTTTAATGTCGTCGTACATTTTGAGAGCCCTTACGTCTTCAATGTCAAACCAGCGCGCGTCGTCCAGCCCGCCCGAACTCTCAAGCTTCAGTTCTTTATCCTTTGTTTCTATCAAAAAATAGCTCACGTGCCGGCGGGTGGGGCCAGTTTCAGGATCGGAAGCGATATATTCGTTCTCGCTCAGTTTTTTTAATATTTTAAGATTTTTAATCCCCAATTCCTCTTTTATTTCCCTTTCCGTGCCCGTTTCAATATCCTCGCCTTTTTCCAGATGTCCTTTTGAAAAAGTCCATCTGCCAAAAACATCGTGCACCATCGCAAAGAGTACATTATCCCGTTCGCGGCGTATTACAACCGCACCTCCCAATTCTTCCTTTGGCAGCTTATTGAGATCAAGAGGCTCTCCTTTTTTTCCTTTGTCGTCTTTGCCCGGCTCGCCAAGTTCGCGGTAAACAGTGCCCATAACGCCGTTTACGAATTTGCCCGAAGAATCCCCGCCAAAACTTTTGGCAAGCTCAATAGATTCGTTTATGGCGACTTTTGGAGGCACTTCTTTTCTTTCGCCGAAAAGAAGCTCAAAAAGCCCCACACGCAGAACATTCCTATCCACGGGGGCGATTTGTGCTATGGGCCACTCGGGCGCGGCTTTCTGGATGATATCGTCTATCTCTTCCTGCTTTTCCAAAACGCCCATGGCAATTTTTTTCGCGAAGCTTCCGTCGTCGAGCCCCGGGCCAAATTCCGCAATTGTACGTTCCAGCGTCTCGCTCAAATCTTTTTTCTTATGCGCCAATTTGCCTGCCCGGCCGCCTGATGGGCCTTCAAGACGGCCGTAAAAATCCAGTTCAAAAAGAGCCTGCATTGCTATCGATCTGGAAAGGTGGCGGTTCGCCATAATTTTTTAAAAAACTATTCGTGGTCGTGTTTATCCGCTAATTCTTTTTCTTTTTCTTTTCTTTCTTTTTTTGTCAGTTTTTTAAGCACGTCCACAACTTCCTTGTCCTTGTAAAACCCGCAGTTCGCACAAACACGGTGCGGTAAAGCGTCCACTCCGCATTTGGAGCATTTAACTGAAGCCGTTGCCGAAAGAGCGTGATGACTTCTCCTGTTCGCTGAATGTGAAGGCGTATGCCTCATTCGCACTGTCATATGGTGGATTTTAGCACAAAAACAAAAAGCCTGCAAGTTTATCCTTTGACGGGATGTATGGGCCGAATCCCTGTTTTCTTAAATCAGATTAGTACTAAATCAGCCTCCGGCAAAAACTCCGGCGGTGGAGCGGAGATAGGCCATGTTTTTTGATGGCGGCAATATGCGAGGCTGTGCCGTAGCCTTTGTGCTTGTCAAAGCCGTACTCGGGATATTTTTCGTGCAATTTTTTCATCATGTTGTCGCGGTAAACTTTGGCGACCACGGAAGCCGCGGAGATTATCGGAAATTTTTCGTCTCCTTTTATTATTGTCTGCTGATTTTTATATTCCGGAGGCGCGTAAAGACTGCCATCGAGCATTATCTCATGTTCGTCGCCCGGCTTTACTAATATCTTAAGACATTTGCCGACCGCGAGCCTTAAAGATGCCGATATCCCGTACTTATCTATAGTTCCATTACTGACGGAGACTATTGCGATATTTATATTTCCGGTCCCAGGCTGGTCCGCTTTGGGCAGAGTTTCTTTCATGTCCCAGATCTTCTTGCTCCACTTCTCGCGCTGAAGTTTTGTCAGTTTTTTTGAATCTTTTATTCCACCCAAAAAACCCATGTCCCCGGACATGGCAACCGCGCCGACCATCATCGGCCCCGCCAGCGGCCCCCTCCCTACCTCATCTATTCCGATGACATATTTACGTTCCATTAATAAAGCATAGCAAATTAAAAAGCCGAACATAAAGTTCAGCTTTTGGTTTATTTATGGCCTCATCAATACCGCGATGGCTTCACCGAGCCGCTCGGACCGAGCCTTTAATCCTGTTTGAACCTCATTCCGTTTTTTTATCGCGATTTGCAATATGCTATCGAGCGACTTTACTAAATATTCAAATTTTACAAGCTTCCAAACGTCGCCTTCAATATAGCCGCGATTGTGGTCTCCATGACTATTGCGCGTAAGAAAAAAAGTTCCGTCTTCGCGCAAATAAAGATAGTCCAGATTTTCATATTTTTTAGCGTATTCGCTATCTAGCTCACAAACATACACCCCACGCACCCTACCGGGCATGCATTTTTCGTTTCTAACGTAAAGTTTGCACTGAACATCACCTACGCTTACTTTTTCGCAAAAATATACAGGGCAAGCAAGGTATTTCATAATAGGCTTTAGCTTATTCACAAAAGCAAAGACACATTCCTGTGATTTGGAAAACAACAATTTGTCCTCCTCCAAGCCGGTACAAAGAAGCTCGCACGGTATATACTCAAAAAGATTGTTGGACGTATCCATTTTCAACCTCCTTATTCTTTTTTTTGTCCGGATTTTGCCGGAAAGCAATTCGAGGCCTATTCCTCAATCCAATAAAAACTTAGCACTAAACTACTTAATCCGTCAATAACTTAGGTGTCGGGAACCTAAGTGGCTATTCTAGCAACAAAGATTCCATCTCCTTTCGCATTTCTTTCCGCTGTAACATATCCAGCAAAGAACTTTCGGCAAAATCGCGATATTCTTTTTGATTCTTAAACTGATCTAAAATGATTTTTGGATTACATAACCTTGTATTGCTATCCCCTATGTACTCGGCCCAACTCGATCTAAATTTTTGATCTTTTATTTTATGTACTTTATTATTCAGATTTACATACGCACTTAAATGCAAAAGATATGTGTTTGAATCAATATATATCGACTTAAACCTGCCCTGAAAAAGAGTTCCGGATCTTTTATATTTAGCATTAAAATAATTCGCATATCCTCCGCCAATTTTTTTTAGATATTCACTTATTCCTCCGTTTTTGGTTTGTTCTAATATTAAATGAAAGTGGTTTGGATTGAGGCAATAAGCGACAATATTCACCAACTTAGGTGTCGGGAACCTAAGTTGGTTGCGGAATGAATTTTCATAAATACTACCAATCGGTTTCAGAGAATTAAATTCTCTCATACCCTGTAGAAACCGTTCAAAATCATAATTATCAGCAAAAATGGTTCTTTTATCGGTGCCGCGGTTAAATATATGATAAAACCCTCCATTAATAAATTTTACTTTCCTCATAGCCGGCAATATAGCACTTAGGTGTCGGGAAGCCAAGTGGAAGTAAAAATAAATCCGGCAAATTAATGCCGGATGAAATTCGGAAAAATCATTTCAAATCGTTATATCTTAACGTCTCAAAAATATTCCGTACAAAGAGCCACTTTGCGCCGGACTGGACGCCTTCTTTGAGCCGGCGCTTTAAAAATCCGATGCGGTCAGCTCCCCACGGCACGTAAATCAATAAATTCACACCCATCGTCAAAAGCTTTTTTACGAGCTCCAACTGCAATTTTACGCGGATTCCGTAAAGCATTTGAATCTGGATTATTCTTGCCATGGCATCGGCAATATTCACAAATCTTAATGCAAACTCGATTCTCTTAAGATCGTGTGTTGCAATCGCTATCAGAACTTTCTCCGCGGTCTTTTTATAATAAAATATTGCCGTATAAATCAGATCGTCAAAGTTTTTATCGATTTCCTTACGAGTTTTCAAATCCCCGTCGGTGTATGCCCCTTTAACCAGCCTGACCGAAACATCATTATCCAGTAATTTTTTCAGATACTTTTCCGCATCGGAATGTATGCACTGTACCGCAACACCGATATTGTCATATCCGAGCGCACGCTCCCTGATGACCGAGTCCGTAACGATATCGCGGTCTTTTCTTTCTTCCGCGTCAACCCAAAGAAATACTCCTGCTTTTTTGGCGGTTTCAGCAAGCACATGCAGATTTTTCCGGAAAACATCTTCAGAACGCTCAAGGCCTATACGCGAAGGCTTTACCGCAAGCGACACTTCCTGTTTTTTGAAGCGTCTCTGCCAGTAGCCAAGCACTATAATATGCCCGCAATATTCCTTTACTACCGAATTTATTGAAGCGATATCCCCCGTAAACTCTCCCAGAATGTCACTTGTTATGCTAAAATTTCTCTTTAATAGAGCCGTCATTTTCAAAGCAGCTTCATTATAGGTAGCACCCGCCGTATAAATACGCGCAAGCAGATTAAAGATCATATCTGCCTTATTTAATCTATTGGCATTGGAGCATAAATAATGCAAAAATAAAATATGTCGTTCGTACACCTGCATACACATTCGCACTATTCTCTTTTGGACGGGCTCGCCAAGATAGACGGCCTGGTAAAGGAAGCGAAAAAAATGGACATGCCGGCCCTGGCTCTTACGGACCACGGCAACCTTTACGGTGCGATAGAATTTTATAAGGCCTGTAAAAAAGCGGGGATAAAACCTATCATCGGCGTAGAAGCCTATGTCGCCGCGGGCTCGCTTTATGAAAAACGCCCTGGAATAGACGATAAGCGCTACCACCTGATATTGCTTTCAAAAAATCAGGAAGGCTACAAAAATCTGATAAAACTGGTCACGCTCGCGCACCTTGAAGGCTTTTATTATAAACCGAGGATAGACAAGGCAAATTTAAAAAAATATTCCGCCGGTCTTATAGGGCTTTCGGGGTGCATGACAGGAGAAATCCCGCGCGCGCTTTTAAATAACAACGAAGAAAAAGCGGAGAAACTCCTTTTTGAATACCGGGATATTTTTGGAAAAGAAAATTTTTTCATTGAAATCGGGAACCACCCGAGTGTTCCAAACTATAAAAAATTGATGGCAGACCTCGTCGCCTTCGCCAAAAAACACGGCGTCGGACTTGTGGCGACGCAGGATATCCATTATTTAAAAAAAGAAGACGCATCAGCCCACGACGTTCTTTTGGCGGTGCAGACAAATACAAGGCTCGACGATGAAGACAGACTTACAATGAAAGACGACGATTATTCTCTGCGTTCTCCGGAAGAGATGGCTGAGATGTTCAAAGAAACGCCCGAGGCAATTTCTAATACGCTGAAAATCGCCGAGATGTGCGGCCTGACAATCGAGCTTGGTAAAATACAAATACCTAGCTTCCCGCTTCCAGCAGGCGAAACGTCATTTTCGTATTTGGAAAAACTCTGCAAGGAAGGCTTGAAAAAACGCTACGGAGAAAAACCCGGAGAAGAAATAGAAAAACGCCTCGCTTACGAACTTTCGGTATTGCAGAAAACCGGATTCGTGGAATATTTTTTAGTAGTCTGGGATTTCGTCAAATGGGCCAAGGAAAACAAAATAGTTGTCGGCCCGGGCAGAGGCTCGGCCGCCGGCTCCATTGTTTCTTATGTCCTTAAAATTACCAATGTTGACCCTATCAAATATAATCTCATCTTCGAAAGATTTTTAAACCCCGCGCGCGTTGAACCGCCAGATATTGATATGGATTTCGCGGATACGCGGAGGGACGAAGTAATAGAATATGTTTCGCAAAAATACGGGAGAGACCATGTTGCGCAAATAATCACTTTCGGAACAATGGCCGCGCGCGCGGCTATCCGCGACGCCGGGCGGGCTTTGGGAATAAGCCTTGCCTTAGCCGATCAGACCGCGAAGATGATACCTTTCAACCCGAATCAGGGCGAAAAAGAAGGATACTTGGAAAAATGTCTGAAAGAAGTGCCAGAGCTCAAAAATATTTACGAAACAAATACCGATGCAAAAAAAATGCTGGACGCCGCGATGAAACTGGAAGGCGTCTGCAGGCACGCGTCCATTCACGCCTCCGGCGTGGTTATCACAAAAAATCCCCTGACCGATATGGTCCCCCTGCAACGCGCCGCAGTGCGCGGAGACGACGACGCCAGAAGAGAAGCAATCGTAAGCCAATACGACATGCACGGCATAGTTGACTTGGGCCTGCTTAAAATGGATTTTTTGGGTCTGAAAAACCTGTCTATAATGGAGAACACAATTGCGCTTATCAAGGAAAGACACGGCAAAGAAATTGATATAGAGAGTATAGACGTAAACGATCCGGAACCGTATAAAATGCTCCGCGAAGGGAAAACTGTCGGCGTGTTCCAGCTTGAAGGCTCTGGTATGACGAAAAATTTGGTGGAGCTTGAGCCGCACGGCATTGAGGATATTATTGCGATGATATCGCTTTTCCGACCAGGCCCTATGGAGCTGATTCCCTCTTTTATCGCCCGCAAGCACGGCAGAGAAAAAGTTACTTATATTCATCCGAAGCTGGAAAAAATATTATCGCCGACTTACGGCGTAACCGTTTATCAGGAGCAGATGATGCAGATTGCGCAGGAAATGGCGGGCTTTACTCTGGCTGAAGCGGATATTTTAAGAAAAGCCATCGGCAAAAAAATACGCTCTCTGCTTGAAGAACAAAAAGAAAAATTCGTCGCAGGGATGATAAAAAACGGGATTGACGAAAAAATAGCCAAAGAATTAGGTGAATTGCTGGAGCCGTTCGCAAGATACGGTTTTAACAAAGCGCACACCGCGGCCTACGCGATAATCGGCGCGCAAACCGCATGGCTAAAATATTATTATCCGCTGGAATATATGACCTCGCTCTTTAACAACGACAAAAAAGACAACGAGCGCATCGGATTTTTAATCAAAGAATGCAAAGACATGGGCCTCTCGGTGCTTCCTCCTTCTATAAACCACAGCCGGAAAATATTCTCTATACCGAACGGTATAAATAATAAAACCGAGATACGCTTCGGGCTTACCTCTATAAAAAATGTCGGTGAAAATATTGTTGAAGCCATTATTGCCGAGCGCGATGCGAACGGGCCGTTTGGTTCGCTCGCCGGATTTCTGGAAAGGGTTGATTCAAAAGACCTGAACAAAAGATCGCTAGAATCCATGGCCAAAGCCGGCGCTTTGGACGAGTTTGCCGAAAGAAATGATGTGGTCAATAATATGGATAAAGTTTTGGAATACGCCAAAGCGCACAGAAAAAGCGCCTCAGACAATCAATCTTCGCTTTTTTCCGAAATGTCCGATAAATCTTCCATTCCGCAGTTAAAATTGGCGAAAACCGCGCCCGCAACACTGGAGGAAAAGCTTGCCTGGGAGCGCGAGCTTCTGGGGCTTTACGTTTCCGGTCATCCCCTGGAAAAATTCGCCCAGTCATCAGACGTGGCGCCCGGCCGCATGACCGGGCGAAACAGCCACGCCATTAACTACATAACCATAAAATCTTTCAAGGCCAAAAAAGGCGGGACTTACGGCCCGTCAGGAACCATTGCGGCGCTTATTTTAAATTCAAAAAGAGTAACGACAAAAAAAGGAGAATCAATGCTCTTTTTAAAACTTCAGGATATGACGGATGAGATTGAGTGTGTTGTTTTCCCGCGCACACTCCAGCAGTTCGGCGAACACATTATTGATAACAACTGTGTCCTCATAACCGGCAACTACTCCTTCCGCAACGAATCCCACTCTATTGTTGCCGATGAGATAAGGAAAATATAGTTAAATTAAATCAAGCCAAAGCGCGTAAATAAGCGGTATAGCAACAATCAATCCACATAATAAAATTCCGATATATTGTTTTTCTTTTATTGACCGTACTAATCCTATTCCGGCTAACGGCGTGCCAACAAAAGCCGCAAAAAAACCTAAACCTAAAGCAAGGACGGGAATCTCCGCTTCTTTTTCAAGCCAAGACGAAAACATAGCCAAAGCCCACGTTAATGCGCCAACAAACAAAAACGGATTAACCTTTGAAAAAAACCTTAACTTATTTGCGACAACCAATATGCCTGCAATTATAAATACATAAAGTATAAGTATCATAATCGTATTATAGCACCGCCGAGGAGATCAGGAAAATATAAAAAACCCGCTGGTTTAGCGGGCTAATAGGCGCGCAGGCGCATCGGTAGTTTCTACTATATTGATTTTGAAACCAAGGAAAGTCTTTTTGGAAAATTTGACTTCCTTCATTTTCGGTATCCTAACAACAACTCTGATGCTTTTGGCGCTTCGCTGCATACCTATCGAAACAATCCCTTCCTGCCAATATTTTTTACTGAACCGTTCTACGATTTCTGCATCTGTAAGAATTTCTTTCGCCACAAGATAAGTGTATCGGAAACCATCATGGTCCCGATTCCATTCAAAGGCTTTTTTGTCAGCTTCGTCGTCATTCTTGGCATCAATCTTTTCCACATAAACATCGGGGTATTTTTCCGACTTGGCAATCGCCCAATAAATCATGGTATCTCCTTTTGAATATTTCTAAAAAAATGTTAGCATAAAGCCATGCCTAATGACAAGCCTGAAAATAAACATCGCGACCATCGGGATTTGGGCCAAGAAATGGATTTATTTTCATTTCACGAAATCGCCCCCGGCGCACCATTTTGGCATCCCAAAGGAATGGTAATTGTAAAAGA
>MFHL01000016.1:0-16970 GCA_001778595.1 Candidatus Giovannonibacteria bacterium RIFCSPHIGHO2_02_FULL_44_11 | reverse complement strand
TTCATCCGCAAACTACAAGACGACCACGGCTATCAGGAAATATCCACACCGATAATGGTCAAAAAAGATGTTTTTGAAAAAAGCGGGCATTGGGAACACTTCAGAGACAGTATGTTTTGGTTCAAAAATCCGATTGATGAAAATGAGACCTTGGCGATAAAACCGATGAATTGCCCGGAATCAACATATGTTTTCAGCTCAACAATCAGGAGCTATAAAGATTTACCTTTGCGGCTTGCCGAGATTGGCCGTCTTCACAGAAACGAACTTTCGGGAACCTTAGGCGGACTGCTCCGTGTACGGCAGATGACCATGGACGACGCGCATATTTATTGCAGATTCGACCAAATAAAAGAAGAGTTGACCTCGGTTCTTAAAATGACCGAGGAATTCTACAAACGCCTGGGGCTGAAAGTCACTTACAGCATCGGCACGCGCCCCGAAAAAGCGATGGGCGAGAAAAAAACATGGGATGAGGCTGAGAAAATTTTGGAAGAATCATTGAAAAGTCTCGGACTTAAATTTGAAATAATGAAAGGCGAGGGCGCTTTTTACGGACCAAAGATACATTTTGATATTAAAGACTCACAAAACAGAACATGGACCATCGCCACGGCCCAGATAGATTTTCAGATACCTGAAAGATTTGATGTTTTTTATATGGATGAAAACGGAGAAAAAGTGAGGCCGGTTATAATCCACCGTGCGATATTCGGTTCGTTTGAACGCTTTATCGGAATATTGCTTGAGCACTTTGACGGCGCGCTTCCTTTTTGGCTCTCGCCTGTTCAGGTACAGGTGCTTACGATAAATGATAAAGTTTTGGACTATGCCAAAAAAATAACCGCGGAGCTCAAAAGTAACCGGCCCGAGGCCGGCCAGCCTTGGGCTGGAAATATTCGAGTATCATTGGATGAAAGAAATGAATCAATCGGCAAAAAAATCCGCGAAGCCGAAATGCAAAAAATCCCCTACATTTTAGTAATAGGAGAAAAAGAAGCAGAAGCCGGCAAAGTAGCCATCCGCGAAAGAGGCAAGGGAGACATCGGGGTAATGAGCGTTGAAGAATTTCTAAAAATAACTGCTAAATAAAAAATAAACCACGGATTACTTTCCGGGGTTTTGGTTTCGAGATACGGATGCCATCGCATACGGAGTCAGTATTGCGTAGTGCGCGGGCACGGCGTATCTGAATTTATATTTTAGAGGTATGCCGTTCGCGGTTTCATAGATCACAAGCCCTTCAGGCCGCATAACGACTACCTCGTTCCTGATATCTATTGTCTCGCCGACAATTTCAAAAAAACAATTTGCCGCTTTGAGTGCATCGGTAATTTCCGGATGCGACACAAGTACCCCAAAACAATTCACGATATCGCAATGCGCGTCCTTGAAAGGCATTTTAGGGAAGTTTTTGCCGAATTTTTCAGCTGCGGCCTTGACCAGGACTTGCCGCATTTTCAGGCCATTTTTGGAAAAAATACCAACTACAAGCTTTTTCATTCCTTTATTCAACATCTTTCCTCCTTTTCGCCTCCTGTTCTATGGCGCCCATGACAGCTCTGGCAAAGGCCAGATAAAAATCCTGCGGGGCTTCGCGGCCTTCCAGATCAGGCGAGAACTTGTCATGGTTATGCAAAAAAAGCTTTTCTCCTGAAAAAACCAGCGATGTCAACTCGTTAAATCCGTGTGGAATTATTTTCGCAGCCGTTGTGTCGTAAGGAGAGGTAAACACGCCTTTTATCAAACTGTCCGAAAAGTTATCTGCAATTATAAGACCAGACGCCTTAACATCTGTCTTTTTATCGGCAAATTCCATCATCGGAAACTTTTCCAGTTTCGTGCCGAAAACCCACTTCGCGGCCCCAAGCAAACGAATCTTTGTAATGTCAATCACCTCTTCCATTCTATCTTCAAATCTTTCAAATATCGCGTCTCTTCCGGGTTCGCGTACTCGATAACCGCCCAACACAACCCTGTGAACTTTATCGCTTATCGATTGGTCCATTTTTTACTTTCCTCCTTCTGAAAAGAATGCTAGCCTTTTACTATGAAAAAGTCAAGAGTAATCGTCATTGTCGGGCCGAATGCGTCAGGCAAAACGAGCCTTAGCATTAAGCTGGCAAAAAAAATGAACGGTGAGATAATTTCCGCTGATTCAAGGCAGGTTTATAAAGGACTCAATATTGGCTCTGGCAAAGTAACAAAAAAAGAAATGCGCGGCATAAAACACTACTGCCTTAATATTGCGAACCCAAAAAAAGTTTTCTCAGCTTTGGATTTTAAAAATTGTGCGGAGAAAGCGATTGCCGATATTTTATCGCGAGGTAAAACACCGATAATCGTAGGCGGGACCGGTTTTTATATTGACGCGGCGCTCGGGCGCGTAAAATTGGGCGGAGTACCGCCCAATCACGCGCTCCGCCGCAAAATTAAAAACTATTCCGTTGCAAAACTCCTCGAAACACTCAGGAAACTCGACCCGGAGCGCGCAAAAACCATTGAACAAAAAAATCCAAGAAGATTAATGCGGGCGATTGAAATAGCTTCGGCGAACCACGCTTCCCCTCAAATACACGCATATTCGCCTTCTGGCGAATTGCTCTTCTCGCGCCGTCGCGCTGCGAAAGGTATTTTCGGAGAACATGTTTCGCCTAACGCAGGAGAAACTAATGACCCTCTGAACGGGTTTTCCGCCGTTTTTGGCACGGTCCCCGAGTCCGCCAGCTGGCGGACGAAGGGGCAAAAACGAGCGGAACCCTCGGAGCTCCGCGCTGGCGGAGCGAGAATGAGTGAAGAGGGTGCATTAGTTTCTTCGAAGAAAATTGTTTGGCTCGGAATCAAACGTCCGCCGGAAGAATTAAAAAAACGCATACATAAAAGATTGCTCGCACGTCTTCCCAGAATAATTAGTGAAGTAAAAAAACTGCATAATCCGCCATCTGGCGGAGGAGTCAGCTGGAAACGGTTATTTGAGCTCGGCCTGGAATACCGCTACGCATCGCTTTACCTCCGCGGAAAATTAACGAAAGAAGAAATGCTAAGCCAACTTGAAATGGCCACATGGCACTACGCCAAGCGCCAAATGACCTGGTTCAAAAAAAATAAGGAAATTAGATGGATATAAAAAGAAAAAGAGGCCTTTGGCCTCCTGTTTTGAAAAGGTATTAGGCGGAGGAGCTGCTCATCGCTGGGTTTCCCCACTAGCTCCTCCGCCTCCCTAAATTGGCGTTCGCGGCGTTTTCAATTTACCAGCATGGCGCCTTTAGCCGGCTGAAGGCCTACGTTACCCGGGTCGCCTTAGGAGTTTACCGCACCCGAGAATCCGACCTTACATGTTCTATTATACTCCTCTTATAATTTTTGTCAATATCTCTTTAATTGTGTCCGGATTTGCCGCTCCCTTGGTTTCTTTCATCATCTGCCCGACTAGGAATTGAAGCGATTGCTGTTTCCCTTTTTTGTAATCAGCAATTGCGCTGGGGTTCGCATCAATGATTTTTTTAGCCATTGCTTCAAGCGTACCTGAATCGCTCACCTGTTTCAGTCCTTTCTCTTCAACTATTGTTGACGGGTCTCCTCCAACCTCCACCATGTGCCGTAAAACATCCTTCGCCACACGCGAAGTAATTTCATTATTGAAAAGCATTTTTATCAGTTCAGCGAAATTTTCAGGGTCAATCAAAAGCTCAGAGACGGGAATTTGCTTTTCTTTTATTAAACCTAATAAATCTGAAATAAAATAATTTGAAGCAAGCTTAAAAGCTTCATCAGAACCGGAGCCCCATTCCTTGAGCTCCGACGCCGTTTTCTCCCAAAAAGCCGAAAGATCTTTGTCGTGCATTAAAATTTCCGCGGCCTGCGTGTCCAGTTTGTATTCGTCAGTAAGACGCTTCCTTTTAGCTTCCGGCAATTCGGGAATAGTTGCCCGAAGCTTATCAAAATATTCTTCAGAAAACTCCATCAGCGGGAGGTCCGGCTCGGGAAAATAACGATAATCATGCGCCGATTCCTTTGAGCGCTGACTGAAAGTAGCCTCTTTGTTTTCGTCCCAACCTCTGGTCTCCTGCTTCACTTTCCCTCCTTCCTCCAACAGTTTTGTCTGTCTTTCAAATTCATATTCAATGGCTTTTTCAACCGCGCGGAACGAATTCAAGTTTTTCACTTCAACTTTGGTACCCGAAAGACGCTCCGCGCCTAAATAGACCGAAATGTTCGCCTCACAGCGCATCTCCCCTTTTTCCATGTTCGCTTCCGAAGCTCCCAGATATTGCAGGACCAGCTGCAACGCCTCCGCAAATTCGCGCGCCTGTTTGGCGGAAGTAATATCAGGTTCGGTGACAAGCTCCATCAAAGGAACGCCGGCCCGGTTGAAATCGACCAACGAAGCTGGTCGCTCCGACCTTACGTCGGAGCTTCCTAGATGCTGTGAGCGCGCCGTATCTTCTTCCAAATGCACGCGTGTAATTTTGACGCCCTTCAAAGACCCGCCCAAAACCAAAGGGTCTTTGTATTGGGATATCTGATACCCTTTCGGGATGTCGGGATAAAAATAATTTTTACGGTCAAAGTGGGATTTTTTTTGCAATTCACTTCCCAAAGCAAGCCCCGCTCTTTGCACCTGTTCTACCGCCGACTTGTTTATGACGGGCAGTGTGCCGGGATGCCCCATGCAAACAGGACAAATATTTATATTGGGATGCTTCTCGTCAGGGTCATTTTTACAGCCGCAAAACATCTTCGTATTTGTCCGGAGCTCGGCGTGAATTTCAAGCCCAATAGTAAGTTTGTATTCTTGCATAATAACGATTATATGATAAACTATTTTCCATATGTTGTCATATACTGATCTGACAAAAGGAGCAATGTTTGAAATGGACGGCGAGCCGTACATTGTATTGGAATATACTTTTTTGCGCATGCAGCAAAGAAAGCCGACGGTACAGACAAAGCTGAAAAATCTTATCACGGGCAAAATAGTTCAAAAGGCTTTCCAAGGAAGCGACGCTTTTGAAGAAGCTGAAATCGGCAAACAGGCAATAGTATTTCTGTACGAAAACAAGGACGAGTATTGGTTTATTGAAAAAGGCAATCCGAAAAACCGTTTTTCTTTCAAAGAAGAGCAGATTGCCGACCAGGCCCCATATCTGCTTCCGAATATCGAAGTAACCGCGTATAAATTTGACGATAAAATAATCAATATTGAGCTTCCCGTAAAAATAGACTATAAAGTTGCAGAAGCGCCTCCATCATACAAAGGCGACACGGCAACAGGCGGCTCAAAAACTGTCGTTCTTGAA
This sequence comes from Candidatus Giovannonibacteria bacterium RIFCSPHIGHO2_02_FULL_44_11, assembly GCA_001778595.1. Lineage (GTDB taxonomy): Bacteria > Patescibacteriota > Minisyncoccia > UBA11713 > 2-01-FULL-45-33 > 2-01-FULL-45-33. The sequence continues at coordinate 11,670 of MFHL01000016.1, read as the reverse complement.
AACGGGCTCAATATGCAGGTTCCCATGTTCATCAACGAAGGCGACACCATCCGCGTAAACACAACCACCGGCGAATATACGGAAAGAGCGGAAAAAAAATAAAAAAGCCTTAAAGGCAAAAACCTTAAGACTTTAAAACGATTTTTTTATAAACAGCGGCCTTTATTGTCAGGTACTTTATATGCGACTGAAAACAAGAAGCATGTTCTAAGACCAGCAGATCAGTTACAGACGCGAACTTTTCCATAGTTGCAATAACGGCTTTCTCAAAAACATCAATATCTTTTTTGTTCATCTTAATTCCAGAAGGAGTTTCGTGTTCCCGCCGAAATTCACATTCGGTTAATTTTTGAAAACCGCCGACGACATCTTCAAATGTTTTTTTGGTTAAAATAACCATTTCAGTCAACCTCCTTTTTTCTGTTTATATTCCTACCACACCTACAAATTTTTGTCCAGCCTATTCTCCTATTCGCGCGAATTAGAGAAGATAACTAAACGCGCCGAAAAAAAATAAAAGCTCTCCAAAATCCGGGAAGCTTTTGTTTTACCGCTTCCTCCCCTTATATTTCTTGGCGCCCTTTGGGGTACGCCAAAGTTTTTTGGGTTTTGCTCTGCCTTTGGTTCTTTTTTTCCTTTTCAAATCTGTACAGACAAGACGGGTAGCCATAAAAATATCCTCCCTCTCTGCAGGAAAAGTAGCATAAAACAGAAATATTGTCTAGAGCTCTAGATGTTCGCCTGGGCGGAGAGTGCCTATTTTATTATCCGCCTCTTTTTCCTTTGGCAAAAATGGCGGCGGGAGCGGGTTTTCTTTTTTTTCCTCAACGATATCGGTATTTTTTTGTGTTATTGATTTCTTCAGTGCGTCCCGCAAAGCCTGTAAATTATCATTTTTTTTGAAAGGCTGTTCCATCCGCGGCCTGGAAAATTGCTGGTGCCGCCCGTCTTGCGAATCTCCGCTTCGTGCCGGTTCCAAGTCTCTTAATGATGCATGCTGTTCCATCCGCGGCCGCGCAACAAATTCGCCTTCCCTCGGCCGTAGCTCTACGGGCGAGGCCCTCGGGCGCGGTACCGGCCTCGGCTCCGGTCTTGCGAAATGCGGTTCGGGCGGGCGCTCGGCGCGTTGCTCGGGAGGCCTTTCAATACGCTGGGGCACCTGCCCGACCGGTGCGCTCAGGCGGGTTTTAGCCTTGTACTCTCCCGCAAGCCCGATGTGATCTTTGCAAAAAACCGGACGGATCGGATCGGGCTGAAAAGGAACTTGTATTTTTTTATTGCAAACCACGCAAACGGCATCATACATTTTAACCTGACTTAAAGGATTTGCGGTGGCCGAAGACGTCGGATGTGATATTATTGCTCCTCCAAAAGATTTTTTTTCACTTGCGCTGGCATCGCCAGAAATACCTATTGACCAGTCGCGAATAAGGACTTCAACTTTTTCCTTTGGAGTACCAAACTGCGCTCTGGAAAGATCTATTATTTCTTTTTTAAAAGATTCGTGAGGGACCTTGATAGGAGACAGGGTTGTCGCGGAAAAAGGATATGAAGCAACGCCGTCTATCATCAGCTTCATATAAACCTGAGAAAATCCGAGGTTGACAATGTCGGTAGCCATGAAAGCCGGTGAAAATTCTTTTTCCAAAAATTCCGCATCTTCCGCGCCTACCCTGAAAGCAAGTGTCGTTCCTACGTTGCCGATAACAGCATCTCTTACTTCTTCGGCTAATTGCGCCATATATTGGTGCGCAAGCACCAGGCAAAGCCTGTATTTGCGCGCCTCCGACAAAATATTGGCAAACGATTCCGTTGCGAAATTCTGAAACTCGTCCACATACAAATAAAAATCTGTACGATTTACTTCATCCTCTATATCCACCCGGCTCATCGCGGCCAAATAAAGCTTTGTAACAATCATAGCCCCCAACAATCTAGCCGCATCTTCTCCGACGCGTCCTTTGGCGAGATTTATTATTAAAATTTTCTTTTCGTCCATTGCTTTTCTGAAATCAAACGTTGATTTCGGCTGTCCGACGATATTTCTAATTAAAGCATTGGAAGTAAATTGCCCGACTTTGTTTTGGATTGCGGGAGTCGCTTCAGCCGCGAAACGCTCCGTATATTTAGCGAATTCCTGAGTCCAAAAAGCTTTAATAACAGGATCGGTCACATTGTCCACAATCTTTTTCCTGTATTCTTTTACTGCGAGCATCGGATTTATAGAAAGAAGAGTTGTGTCCGGGTATTCAAGAAGAGCTAAGACAGTGTTGCCTAAAATGTATTCCATCCGCGCTGACCAAACATCAGGCCCGAATATTTTTTTAAAAACTCCCATAAGCCCGGAGGCCACAAAATGTCTCCGCTCAGGATCAACATTTTCCATAACATTAAAACCGACCGGGAAAGCCTGGTCTGCAGGATCAAAATAAATAACATCTTTCATACGCTCTTTTGGGACAAAATCCAGAAGCTTGTACGCCGTTTCTCCGTGCGGGTCGATAAAAGCCAAGCCCTCTCCTGACTGGATATCCTGCATTGCCATATTCTCAAGAAGCGTGGTTTTACCCATGCCGGTTTTTCCTATCACATACATATGCTTCCTGCGGTCTATCTTTTTTATGCCGAATTTGCTCTGAGCGTTCCTGAAATTGGTCTCTCCGAAATAAGTTATTTTTTGGTCGTCGTTCATTTATTTAATTATAGCACGCGCTATATCGGCAGGTTTGGAGGGGCGGCGCCTCTTTTGGCCTCAATACGTTCCATTTTTGGCGCCGCCACAACCATTCCGGGAAAATGATATATTGTCGCGAGTTCCTCGCTCGAAAGCACAATTGTCTTTCCGCGGTAAGGCGGATGAAAAAATGAACGCCAGCGGTACGCGTTGTAAAGTCTCTTCTGCCTGTAAGCCAGCCTTGTTTTTTTGAAAACATAATCTATGCTCGTGGTTACTTTCCCGTTCAGTTTAAACCCATTGAGATTCGGCGACGCGAATTGCTTAAATATGCCGTTGATAGCCGGGATTGCCAAGGCGTTATAGTCTTCATTCTTGGCAAGATATACCCAGCGGATGCCAACTTCAAAACCAATCTTCTGCATATTGCGTTCAAGCGCCTTCAAGGTTTCAATTACGCCCGGGGAAAGCCCGAAAAAACCTGCCGAAAACTTTTCCGGCTTCTGGCTTTTTTCCGGCGGAGCCGACCCGGCCACTCCGCCAATAATATCGTCTACAACGCCGACTATCTGTCCCAACAACGGTTTGTGCCCTTCGGTTTTTTTGCCTCCCAACTTATCTACTACTGCCTGTCCTTCTTTTATCCATCCTTCTCCTGCAGCGCGCACAACCATCTGCAGCCACATCCGTTCGCTTCCTTTAAAAGTTCCGAAAAATTCAACCAAAGAGGAAAGAGGGTCTATTTTCGTGTCCTCTTCTTTAGAGCTTATCCCGACCAGCTCAAAATCTTCATAAGTGCGTATCGGATAAGCATCGGGCTTTGTATGTATGTATTCGCTTCCCCATACGGTCCATCCCTTAGTTGGCATTGCCGGCGGAGTTTCTTTCGTATAATCCTCCGCAACCCTGATTTCGCACGCAGGGTACTGCGCGTAGATCTGCGACTCAACCATTCTTTTGAAAAATTCAGGCGCACGCACGTAAAAATGCACGCCGGTTGCATCCCCTACTATTTCCAACGAAAACCATGCGGTAAGCCATCCGTTCCAATACCGCTCCCACATATTGCCGAGACGATTCGTGCCGTTGATACCGGCCAAAATACTTTCCATCGCTTTCGGGCTTTTGGTTTGTTCGCGGGGTACCTTTATCTCAAGCAAAATCCATTTCGCGTTTGACATAAAATAACCACGGACATAGCCTGTCCAGGCGCTCCAAAAAATAAAACCAAGGACAATAGGAAGCCATATTGACCAGGCCCTGGCCAAGAAGAAAAGGCCTCCTAAAAAAATCGGGTTAGCGAACAGAGTACCTACCATCAGTCAGCTTTTTAAAATGTTTCTTATTCTCTAAATTTATAAGTATTGTGTTTGGCTTTACGAACCGCTTCTCTGAAACCAGAGAAATTATTTTTTCTTTATCCATCGGTCCGTTGTTTTTCATCATATTTAAAATAACATCGCGCACCACTCCCGGCTCATAGCCCCATTCTTTAAGCACGTATAATCCCCTGCCTACCAGCACAAAACGTGAATCCTTGATAAGTTCGTTGTGCACCGTCTGCACGTGCACGTTGCGGCCGACAAGCTTGCCTATACCCGCTGCGACTTCTGAAAAATGCATCGGTTCGCCTTTTTTTGTGAGGACCATGAACGAAAGGTCTTTCATTCCTCGCGGTTTGATGGAAGAAAATTCCGTAAGCCCCCATTCACCGAAATAATTCTTGGCGATGAGTTTGGAAAGTCCGAGCCAATTTTCCAGAACGGAAGAAGCGACGCCGGAGCCCAAAACGGTCTGTGCTGAAGATGACATGACTTCATACAATCTTTTTTCTTCCACCGGCGTGCCGATTTTTCTCAAAGAATCTACCGCGTTTTTCAAAACTTTATCCGCGTTTTCTTCGGCGTTTTTTCCGTAAGCCCACCGGTCGTGCATGTTTTCATTTTCGTGCATTCTAACGAACGGGTTGTGCAAAGAAAGCAAAAAATAAACATGGTTTTCATGTTTGGGGTGAGACGCTAAAGCGTTCAAAGCCCGCTTTTCAGGTAATACTCCTCCCTGGTCGTCAAAATATTTTTCGAGCGCCGCGAATACAGGTTTCATATCAGCCATAGCAGAAGATTTTCTAATACGGGAGAGGCCGTCCGCTTCTATCTGGCGGACGCGTTCACGCGTAATGCCATAGCGCTTGCCGATTGCGTCCAAAGTCATCCTGTTCGGGCTTTTTCCAAGTCCAAAACGCTGGTCTAAAACATCTTTAGTCCTTTTCGGTAAAACCGCAAAAAGCTTAATTGTAACTTCTTCGGGGTGCATTGGTAATTCGCCTTTCATATATACGTATATTACGTTAGCAAACTTATAAAAAAGTGTCAAATCCTATCTTATCCACCACCCTAGCACTGCCTAATAGAGTGTCAAGGGGACTTAAAAGACCCATATAATACTTATCAAAAAAACAGCGGCAAGTTTTTAACTTGCCGCTTTGAATTGAAAAAACCGTGGGTTCAATACCCTATCATCCCCGCCTCGTCTTCCGTAAGCCCGCCGGGAGAATCATCGTGCATTTTTCTCAGCCAATTCAGGCCGTCGTCGGGCGTCTCCAAGAATTCAACGATTTCCCCGTCATGTTCCGATAGCGTAAGATAATCCGGTTGGTCAACGTTTACGCCATTATCGCACAATGCGGAAATATTTTTGAATTGTTTGATGAACACTTCCGTACCGGTCGGGCAAAATTTAACCATTGCGCATCGGATTTTTTCAACAATCTCATCGCTTACGGCTTTCGTAATCTTGGAATAAACCCGCCCGTTATCATATCCACCCTCCCTAAGAAAAATATTCATGTTGCATCTTCCGAAATCGATATGCGAAAGCCTGTCGCAAAGCAATTCCTTCGCAAAATCCCAACGGTCTTCGGCTAAAAAAATCCCCTGGCGGAATATTACGCGAACTGTATCTCGTTCAAATTTATGCGTGAAAACATAGATAGTAACGAACGATTTGCGCATTTCACAAACCTCCTCTTTAATTTTAGCGTTCTTCTGTAAAATAGAATACCACAAATACTGCTATTTTGTCAACACCAAAACACTCCTTCTTTGGAGCGTTCTTCAAAAACCTATTTCTATGACCTCTTTGAACTCAGGGGCGTTGTGGGGAAATATGGCATAACATCTTCATCTCTTAAAAGAATGGTATTATTGGACACTTTTGTTAGCCCAAAAGATTGACCCTTAGAAACCCCGACATAGCAAACCAATTTATTAAAAGACCTAACCTCCTCCACAGCCGGAACTAGATCCGTATCAGAACTCAAAAGATACACAATATCATATTTATTTTTACGAGCAAGCCGTATCATTTCAACGGCTATCCTGACATCAACGCCTTTTTCGTGAAAACTTTTATCAGGATGTTGTATCAAATTACCCAAAACAACAGGGATGTTTTGTTGTTGTAGCTTACGTAATAATTTTTGTTGATTGGCATATAGTTTCTCGGACTTCACTTTATTTGTTCCGTTTTGCCTCCTTATGGCGCCGACATAATATCGAATCTCAACTAAGTTATTATCCTTAACAAGGTTCTTCGCGAATCCTTGATAATCAAAATCGAGTAATTTTAAAACCTCTGTTTTTTTTAAACGTAAAATCCTTCAATTTATAGTAGAAGTTATTACCGTCTATAAAGACTATTGTTCGATTTTTAGCTTCATTTTCCATATAAACAAAACTGCCGTCGTGGCTTGCGCCAAGAAGGCAGTGAGATTAGTACTTGCAGTATAGCAGGTATAGCCCCCAAAAGTCAACTTGGCTGTTAATAACTCTTAATGCAGGAACAGACAACATCTTATTTTTCTAAACCATTCTCTATTAAACATTTTTCATATCCAAACTTATCTATGCTACCTTTCCAGTTTCCAACGCTTTGTAAACTGCCAAATCCATTATCGTCAGTGAGCGCTCTAAAAGCGTCCGGATAAGTTTTTATACATTGTTTTCTAATTTGAGATGGTCTTAATTCAAACCAATAAAAAATACTTATAATGGAGATAATCAACATTACCAGCAATCCAACCTTAAACCAATTTTCTTTAATAAAATTTTTCATAAATTTATAGCGCTATATTTTGTCTAAAAATCAATCTCAAAAGACCCCTTCTTTGAACCGCTCCTCCATGCCGATGAAAATGCCTTTTTTGCGGATTGCGAAGCTTTCTAAAATACCAAGTGCCAAAAAGGAGGAGACAAGGCTTGAACCGCCGTAAGACATAAAAGGCATGCCGAGGCCGGTTATCGGGAGCAACCCCATGTTCATGCCGACGTGTATTGTTGCCTGCGCGAAAAATAAAATAGCAAGACCGGCGGCGTATAATTTCTCAAAATTGGACTCGCCATAAATCCCGGCACGAAGTATCCGCCAGATGACGAGTCCGAAAAACAAAAATATGATGAGCACGCCAATAAGCCCCCACTCTTCCGCGAAAGCCGCGAAAATAAAATCCGATTCTTTTTCAGGCAAAAAGGAAAGGCGCGACTGCGTGCCGAAACCTATCCCCTTGCCCAAAATCTCTCCCGAGCCTACGGCAATGGTGGATTGCAGCGCGTGATACCCTGCTCCGCGCACATCGCGGGCCGGCTCAAGAAACGCAAGTATCCTTGATTTTTGGTACGGAAGAAAAACAAAATTCCAAGCGATAATTCCGGCGACAACCGCAACCCCCAAAAGCATCAGCATATGACGCATTTTAATGCCTCCGACCAATGCCATACCAAGCCACAAAGCCGACATAACCACAGCCGAGCCGAAATCCGGCTGAAACATAACTAAAATAACGGGAATGGCCGTATAAATACCTGAAACAAAAATATGGAAAAATCTTGCTATCTCAACATGTCTTCTTGAAAAATATTTTGCCAATACCAAAACCAGAATAATTTTCATAAGCTCGACAGGCTGCAATGCTACGGAATAAACCCTATACCAGCTCTCCGCCCCTTTAACAACAGACCCGCCCCCCAAAAGAAGCACCGCTAAAAATACCAGCGCCACCAAATAGAAAAAAAGCAGGATGATGCTGTTCGTTTTCAAAAATTCCCAGTCAATAAACAGAGCGGAAATAAAAACAACAGCGCTTAAAATAAGCCACAAAATTTGGCGGTTAAAATAATAGTCCCCGCCTGCCGGCGAGGCAGGATTTATCCCAATCCCGAAAGTCTTCATGGCCGCGAGGCCCAGAAGCGACAAAATCACGGCTGAAAATACTAAAATCCAGTCAACTCCGCGGAAAAATCTCATGGCATCTGGCGGAAAAAGATTTCAACACGCGAAACACCGTTTATTCCCGTAGGCCATGTAAATGTCAGTGTTTTTATCTCATCAATATCAAAGCGGTCAACGAATGTGCGCGAAACCCCCAGAGCGGTGTCTCCCGCATCCCACAAAACCGCGGTTGCTTCTATATTTCTGTACTCCGCGTTCAGCTGGTTCTTGATAATCGCTTCAACCCTCGGCGGAGTAGAAGAAGCGCCCAAAAATCTATTGGTGGAAAGCACGTCCAGCTTCAGGGGAATTTTACCGCCTTTATCCCAGTTTACCGAAGCAATCTCAAGAATTGCGCGCGTTGGAACACGATGCTGGGTAACAATGCCCGGCTCAAAAATAACAAATTTTTCTCCTGCGCCCGCAAATGTGGAATTTTGCTTGATGGCTATTAAAATATTGTCCGAGTCATAAAATTTCACGAAGTAATCCATTTTTGCGGCCTTTAAAAACGAATTGTTGTTTTCCGTCAAAGCCGCGAAATCATATACGCCGTCCGCAATCCTGAAAGGGCGTGTCCATAAAATATTAATGTCGCGGATCTGGTTTGAGCAAGGAAGACAATCTGCCCCTCCGCAATCAATTCCTTCTTCGTCCTGATTCTGGCGCTTATCAAAACAAGTCGGGTCCTGCCGGACAAAATAAATTATTCCTGCGAGTATAAGCAAAACAGCCGCGGCGAACGCGCTAAAAAACCTTATTTGTTTCTTTACGGCCCAGGATAAAGCCATAAAATCAGTATAGAAAAAAATACCCCCGAAGTCCATCGGACTTTCGGGGTAATAAACTTGGGCGAGAGAGCTTCACGAACGGGAGCAAAACGACAGCTCCCCGTAGCAAACGCAATAATTATGGAACGCATTTATAATGACGCTTTACTGCTTCAACAGAGAAATCTGTTTCAATCTCTCCTCCACAATAAAACTCGAAACGCGTTCCGTCGGGTGCCGTCGCTACGCTTGGTAAAAGCCCTCTCGCCATCACAGGCCCCCACGCAAGGAGGCCCATCTTTCAAATCATAGGCTAACCTGTCGGCATAGCGTTCTCATCTGCACGCCGATCAGCTAAGCCTATCCTCACTTTCCAATTTTGGCGACATCGCTAAATCCCGATCACAGTCGCCAAACGGACGCCGAGCAAGGAACCCAGCATCCAACTTCGGCATTATAGCAGACACACAGCCGGTGTCAATAGCCGACAAAAAACCCGCTATCATGATGGACAGCGGGTCAAGTTGGCGGAGCGGGTCGCCTAAGACGACAGGCCGGCTAGAGCCGGGAGGGAGGTACGTCCAGAACAGAGATCCGGACAACGGCTCCGAGGCCACCCAAATGGCCGCCCCATAACTTTTAAACTAGTAAACAACCGTAAAAGTTTAAAATATTGATAAAAGCAGAGACAATATCATTTCCGACAGCATATCAAAATTCTCCGGCTCGCTGAAAAAAGACCCGTCCCTGACGCGAAATTCAAAATCACAGTAATTTAAATTTACGCGCCATTTGCCGGGCTCTGTTTTCTCTCTGGCGCATACGTAATCCCAGTCGTTTTTCCAGCTTCTGACATATATTTCCGTGCCAATATTTCTTCGCACAACAACATCTTCTTCTGAACCAGAAAGAGTACTGGGTATAACCAGATATTTCGTCGGGTCTTTTTTATTTCTGAAGACCAGAATGGAATGCAAAGTTTTTACTTGTGCCACGTCAAATAGCCTCTCTCACAAGAAGTTAACATTTAGATTAAATCCTTTCAACCCGCCTTCGTCCGCGGCAAAGCCGGGACTTCAGCGAGGCAAGCCGGCGGTTATGCCTTTTTAGAAAATTTATCGTATAACCACTTTAAAGTTTTTTCGATAATAACAGCACTAAGAATTATCACGATTCCACCAATAACGATATATGTTATACCATGATTTTGCTCGATTTTTGCGCATTCGGGATAATAAGGATTACCCACGCAGAATTCTTCAAAGTTCTCGGTATTCTTCGTTATCATTGGAAGTGGCATATTCACATAATATCATAGATATAATTCTATTTAAAAACCCACATTAAATATGGGCGTTTTTATTTATTAAATCCTTTCAACCGGCGGTTACCTACTTTCCCCCTGGTGGAGTATCACCCTACTTCGTCCCGCAGTTGCGGGACTACGAAGGGCACAGTCGGTAGTACGACGTTTTACCTGCCCGCAATGCTACGCATAGCGTTGCAGGCGGGCGACTCTGTTCGGGATATGTATTGAAATTTTTGAGTTGGCGATTACCTACTTTCCCCCTGGTGGAGTATCATCGGTAGTACCGCGTTTTACGACTTTGTTCGGGATGGGTAAAGGTAGTGCCACGGCCTTGACTCACCAACTCGAAAATTTCAATTGAGAATAAAGTCTTTTCGTCTAATTTTTAATTCGTAAGCACATTTTCTAACAAAACGGCTCCGATTCACATTTAAAAATAAATATGAAATCGGGAGTCCACGACCTTAAGTCGGGACCGCGTAAAAAGCAATTCGAACATTAGTACTCCTCGGCTGAACACCTTACGATGCTTACACCTAGAGCCTATCAACGTGGTCATCTTCCACGAGTCTGATAACGATTTCTAATCTTGGGGCGTGCTTCGCGCTTAGATGCTTTCAGCGCTTATCACTTATCGACATAGCTACCGAGCGATCCACCTGGCGGCAGAGCTCGTAGACCAGAGGTCAACTCCTCCCGGTCCTCTCGTCATGTATACCCCCTATTTCTAGGAGCACAGACTATATCTTCACCCCGCAACTGCGGGGGTTGGCGTATTACCCACATAAATCTGCCGGCATATTATTGCACGGCTTTCCAATTTATATGAGTCCGTCCTGACTAAAAAATCAGGAACAAGTCGTTACGGGGTCAAATCTAAAACTTTTTCCAAAATCTCTTTAGTAGTTTTCGTCCGACTGGCATAATTATTGGACTGGATTATCAAAATCCAATTTAACAATTTTTGCCGTTCTTCAAGCGAAAATCCAACTAAAGATTTTTTAGCAAGCAAAGCAGATGCTTTCAAAAGCGCTTCTGCCTGAACTCGCTTGAATTGAATAAATGGAAGCAAAATTTTGAGAATATCGTGAATTTGCCGATAACCATTTATCCGCAATTCCGTCATTCCATCGTTTCGCTTCGATAAATATCCAATACCAAGAATTTTCTTGATCCATGAAAGCGGCTTATCGTGCCTGCTATCCTGATAAAAACAGATAGTGGACATAAATCGCCAGCCTTTCTTTGAATCGCTGCGTTTTTTAATCTGCAGCATCAAACTGCCGTCACCGTCTAAAAATCCGGCAATGTAAGCATAATTTAATTTGTTCTTTTTAGTTTTAGATCGACTTCCCACGGTATTGCCTTAAAAATTTTCTGGTCCTCAAGTAACTTCATGATACCACACCCCGGACCTATGGGCTGTGGATAAATACAACCAGAAAATTTATGAAGGTTCCACCGTTATTAGCCAAATTGTCATCATGGATTACTCCATGAAGTAGCAAAATTTACTAGGGAGAACTCCCCTCAAAAATCAACGGGCACAGTAGATAGGAGACTAACCTGTCTCACGACGGTTTGAACCCAGCTCACGTAACTTTTTAATTGGCGAACAGCCAAACCCTTGGGAGCTTCTCCACCCCCAGGAT
>MFHL01000015.1:28634-35685 GCA_001778595.1 Candidatus Giovannonibacteria bacterium RIFCSPHIGHO2_02_FULL_44_11 | reverse complement strand
CCGACGGGAGCACACATTTGCCGAAAATTATAAAATAACTAACATTAACTTATGTTCAACGAATTTAAACAGTTTTTATTAAGAGGGAATGTTGTCGACTTAGCGGTCGGCGTTGTAGTTGGCGTTGCTTTCGGAAGTATCGTTTCTGCTTTGGTAGCCGACATTCTTACTCCGCTTATCGCGGCAATTGTTAAGGTGCCTGATTTTGGAGGGCTTTCGTTTACTTTAAATGGGAGCAAGTTTATGTACGGCCATTTTATTAATGCGCTGATATCATTCATACTTGTCGCGGGCGCTGTATTCTTTTTTGTAGTTAAACCGATGAATATACTTATCGCGCGGGCACGAAAAGAACCGCCGGCAGATCCCACGACAAAAAAATGCCCTGAATGCGTAAGTGAAATACCGATTAATGCAAAACGCTGCATGCACTGTACGCAGGCGTTAATATAATAAAATAAAGGAACGCGGATGTATGTACAGCAGATTTTGCTCCTGTTTGTGCCACAGTTCAAATCCAGTGCATAAAGGCGCCTTGCTATCCGATTGAGGAAATTTTTTCCAACTCTTGCAACGCCTGCAAAAATTCGTTGGTCAGCTCATACATAGCCGGCGAGTGCAAGTAATAAAAAAACGGGCAGTATATTAACTGCCCGTTTTGTTTTCGTAAATAATACTGACCGCAATTGACTCCACTTGTGTCCGCCAATCAGCCGACGCGGTATCAACCGGCGCGAACGTGACAAAATTCATCATTTTCTGGATCCACCTGCCTCCGCCGTCGTTTTCCCAATCATAATGCTGCGGAGTTCTGCGCCACATCTCGCGCAATTTTAAGTCTTTACCGCTGTCCAGTGCCGTTGATTTTGTTTTGGCCGGACCAAAAAATTCACCGGCGTCGTTTTCGCGAATTCTCTGAAACATTACATTAATATCGCAAATTGTGCGGACGAAAACTAGCTGCCCCACGGGTATTATTCCGCGGAACGCGGGCTTAGACTTTTTTACAATTTGCCTAATGCTTTCTCGCTTATTTCTATCAACAAAATCTGAATCCAACACGACGTTGCGTCCTTGGCCGATAATGCTTGCCGCAATATTTTCCCCAATCAGGCGGGCTTTGTCATACCCCAATTCGTTTTTACGGAGCTCTATGCGAATATCATCTCCACAAACCACTGTCGCGCCGATTAATTCAGCAAGATATTGTGCAACAGCGCTTTTTCCTGAGCCGACCAGACCAACCATTGCGACAACAACAGGCTTGTCAGTATTCCGTTTTCTGAAACCGAGTGTATCTTTGTACTTTGCCTGCGCCTCTATTTCCTTTGGGGTTAGTTTCTCTGTTTTTCGCGCCGCGTACACAATTACAGACGCAGGCAGCCACCGCATCAGAAATGCTTTCATTAAAAACCTCCTTATTTGTTGATTTCAAAGGACTCTATTGAGAGATGAAATTATAGCATAGTTTTAGATGATAGTCAATAATAAGCTTTTTTTGCTTATGTTAAACTTGATTTATGAATTCCTTAGTTTTAATTTTGGCGGTCGGGTTCGGAATTGCCGTCGGAGTTGCGGTGGTTTATTTTTTGATCAAAAAAAATGGCGGTACGGTGGAAAATGAAAAAGAAAATCAGGCTTTTTTGATGCTGCAGAACCAGCTCTCCGAACTTAGAAACGCCGTGGATGCAAAGATGGGAGAGTCTACCAAAATCATGCAGCACCAGTTCGGCGAATCGGCCAAGCTCGTGCGCGACGTAACTGAGCGATTGACCAAGCTGGATGAAACCAACCGCCAGGTTATAAGCTTTACCGACCAGCTTCAGAGTCTGCAGGATATTTTGAAAAACCCGAAACAAAGGGGTATTTTGGGCGAATATTATCTTGAGACCCTGCTTAAAAACGTTCTGCCCCCGGGAAGCTATCAGATGCAGTATCCGTTCAAAGACAGCACAATTGTGGACGCCGTTGTTTTTGTAAAAGATAAAATTATTCCGATAGATTCTAAATTTTCAATAGAGAATTATAACCGCCTTGTTGAAGAACGCGACCAGACTGAAAAAGAAAAATTGGAAAAATTGTTCAAGCAGGACCTGAAAAACAGGATAGATGAAACCGCGAAGTACGTAAAACCTGAAGAAGGGACGATGGATTTCGCGTTTATGTTCATTCCTCACGAAGCCATCTATTATGATTTGCTGGTCGCGCAGGTCGGTGCCGTAAAAGTGAACACCCGCGATCTGATAGAATACGCTTTTAAAGAAAAACACGTTATTATAGTTTCGCCGACGTCTTTTTTGGCCTATTTACAAACAGTTATGCAGGGTTTAAAGGCTCTGCAAATTGAGGAATCGGCCAAAGAAATAAGAAAACATGTTGAGGAGCTTGGCAGACATTTAATGAGCTATGAAGATTTTATGAATAAAATCGGCAAAAACCTTGGTACCACGGTTTCAGTATACAACAGCGCCTCAAAAGAATTTAAAAAGATAGATAAGGATGTAATGCGCATCACGGGAAAAGGGATTGAGTCGGATTTAAGTCTTCTTGAAAAACCGGAGGAAATTGAGTAAAATAGGCAAAGAATAGGAGGCGAAATGAGCTTAACAGAAGGACAAATTCAGGAAATTACGGAAAAGGCCAAAGCGTGGGTTACTTCTCCCGAAGGAAAAAAACAAATAAAAGAAACGCTTAAGCGCATTGATGAGATAAAGAGAGAGCTGCATGAGGCTCGACAAGTAGATTGGCGAAGCTTAGACCGCCCGATGACCATTTAGGGCGGTTTTTATTTTAGTAAAAAAAATGTATTATATACATAATATGTCTAAGAAAAAATCTTGGGGTTTTGATATGAAAAATCTGGACCGTTCTGCGAGGCCGCAGGATGATTTTTTTCAATTCGCCAACGGCGGGTGGCTGAAAAAAAACCCTATTCCGCATGATGAAAGCAGATGGAATACTTTTTCTGTCCTAAGGAAAAAAAACACCTTGGCAATCCGCTCCATTCTTGAATCCGCAAAAAAACAAAAACCCAGGACGGGGTCTAACCTCCAAAAAATCAGGGATTATTACATCTCCGGAATGAATGTCGCCCGGCGCAATCAAGAGGGAATAAAATCCTTAAGGCCTTATTTAGAGACTGTAGAAACTATTAAAACAAAGGGAGGTGTTGTAAGGCTTGCGGGAATGCTGCAGCTGAACGGAATAGGTTCTTTGTGGCGCTCCGGGACGGACCAAGATATGAAAAATAAGAACGTAGTGAGGCTCTACCTTGAACAGGGAGGGCTGGGTCTTCCCGACCGCGATTATTATCTGAAGACCGACAAAAGATCCGGGGAAATACGAAAAAAATATTTAGCATACATAGAAAAATTACATAAGCTGGTTTTTAAGAAATATGAAAAAGGTTTTGCGAACAAAGTAATGAAAATCGAAACCGGGCTTGCAAAAGCATCGATGACCAGGGTTGAATTGCGCGATCTGGAAAAACAATACAATAAAACGACTTTTAACGGCCTGCTGAAAAAATACCCTGCAATAGATTGGAACGCATATTTTAGCGAAATCCATGCGAAAAAAAACGGAACTATCATCGTCTCTCAGCCGCTTTTTTTAAAAAAAACGGATAAAATGCTGCGGGATATTTCGCTTGATGACTGGAAATGCTATTTCCGCTGGAAAATTACAAACGCTTACCCGCAATATCTTGGTGAGAGCACGGACAAAGCCCATTTTGATTTTTATGGCAAAGCGCTTTCGGGAATTAAAAAGATGAAACCGCAATGGGAAAGGACGGCCATAGAAGTAGATTCCATGATAGGAGAGGCTTTGGGTGCGGAATATGTAAAAAAGTATTTTCCCGAAACGGCAAAAAAAGAGATCAATATTTTGGTAAATAATCTCGTAGCAGTTTATCGCGAGAGAATCAAAGCTCTCGATTGGATGAGTGCGGAAACCAAGAAAAAGGCGGTGGCCAAGCTCAACGCAATAAAGCGGAAGCTGGGATATCCGGATAAATGGAAAAATTATAGAAAGCTCAAAATAAGTTCTGATTCTTATATTTTAAATCAGATCAATTCGTATAAATTCGAATTCGCACGCGATATAAAAAAGATAGGCAAAAAGCCGGACAAAAAAGAATGGGGCATGACCCCGCCCACCGTGAACGCCTACAACAATTATCTTTTTAACGAGATAGTTTTTCCGGCGGGCATCATGCAGCCTCCTTTTTTCCATCCGGACGCAGACGACGCGGTAAATTACGGGGGGATAGGCGCGGTAATCGGTCACGAACTCACGCACGGGTTTGACGACAAGGGAAGTACTTTTGACAAAAATGGTGAAATGAAAAATTGGTGGCACAAAGCCGACAGAAAACTTTTTATGAAAAAAGCTCAAGGGCTTGTTGAACAATACGATAAATTCGAAGCTTTACATGGAATATATGTTAACGGCAAACTGACGCTTGGAGAAAACATCGCAGATCTTGGAGGGCTTGTGCTCGCTTACTACGCCTACAGGAAAGCTACGCATGGCGAAAAGAAAACGATTATTGACGGTTTTACTCCGGAACAAAGATTTTTCCTGGGAGCGGCGCAGGCCGAGTGCGGAATAGCGCGCGAGGCTTCGTTGAAGCTTCAGATCGCAACCGACCCGCATTCACCTTCAAAAGCGCGGGTTAACTTAGCGTTCTGCAATATGGCCAAGTTTTATGAGGCATTCGGCGTTAAAAAAGGCGACAAAATGTGGCGCCCGGAAAAGGACAGGGTTGTAATTTGGTAATTAGCAAACCAATGCGGTCTCTTCGCTTTCTTCGCCTCGCTGCTGCTCGCTCAGGGATGCTGCTGCAAAACCCGCTCAGAGCCTCATTGGCTTGCTTCAATCCGCGCTGCATGCTAATATAATCAAATATGAAATTAGCGGTAATAGAGACCGGCGGTAAGCAATATCTGGTTGCTGAAGGCCAAAAAATACAGGCAGAAAAGCTCGACGGCGAAGCCGGCGACAAATTATCTTTTAATAAGGTGCTTCTTTTAGCTGACGGCGATAAAGTGGAAATAGGGAAGCCTTATTTGACGGGCAAGAAAGTGAGCGCGGAACTTACGGAACAAAAACGCCTGCCGAAAGTTATTACTTTTAAATACCATTCAAAGACACGCTACAGAAATAAAAAAGGTCACCGGCAACCGGTGACCATGGTGAGGATCTTGTCTGTTTAGCTTTTTAAAGTCTGAGCAGGAACTCGGTTTCTTGCCCTTCAAAATCTAAAACTCCCGTCAAATAAGGCTTGTCAAAATGCTTTTCCATTTTTCTGGTATCGACCGTTTTCAGGTCTTGTTGCATTACCGAATTCGGTAAAAGGGTAAATGAATTGTCTAAAAAAATAATTTGGCCCGTCTTGGTCTCTTCGTCGTGTTCCATGTATTGGACCGGAAAATATTGAGCCGGTCCAACTTTGTGTTTGATTGCCAGCGTCATTTTTTAGCCCTCCTTTTGTAGTCAGAATTTTGTTGGTTTAGAAACGTATGCTTTCGACACAATCGCGCATTTTTTGAATTCGCCTTCTAAGCATCATATTCCAGCTCATATCGTCCGGTTGTCTGTTTTTTAAAAACGCAACAAGCCCCTCTGATTCTCTTTGTAAATCGTCCAGACGGATTTCCAGCATCCGATCAACGTCATCTTTTGGCATGGCCAAGTTCCTTTCTGTCTCAAAAACTAGCAACTTTATCGTCTATTGTCAAGGGCGTGGCGGATGGTCATCTCATCGGCATATTCCAGCTCAACGCCCGTTGAAAGACCCCTCGCCAAGCGCGTAATTTTGGGCGCTAAAGGCTCTAAAACCTTCGTAATGTAGTTGGAGGTGAATTCGCCGGTTTTGGTGGGGGAAAGGGCTAAAATAACCTCATAATTGGGGTGGTTTTTGCCCACTCTTTCGTATAGTTTTTTTATCCTTTCTCGTACTATCGGATTTTCGTCCAGAGGGTCTATCATTCCTCCTAAAACATGGTAAAGCCCGCCGTAGGCACCGGAGCGCTCAATATTTAAAATATCGTTGTCTTTTTCTATTACCATTATTTTGTTCTTTTCGCGCTTTGAATATTCAAAGCAAAAAGAGCAGTGCTTTTCGTCGCTATTTGCCGCAACGGCTTGAACCCTGACATTAAAAGCGCGGGAACATACCGCACACCGCCGCAAATGCTTCGGGAGCTCGGCTATCGCGCGGGCGAGGTCTTTTTGTTCGTCCTCCGAAAAATCCAGCATCGCCCACAAAAAACGGTTGGCCTGCCTCGGCCCGATGCCCGGCAATTTTTCCAGAAGTTTTCTTAGTGTATGGAAAAAGTTTGAATCCATACCAATTACTCTAGCTCTATTCAGAAATTCTTTCCATCGGCGAGAAGCTGGCTTTTTCCGGGGTGAAATAAAGCGTAACTTGACCGATCGGCCCGTTCCTGTGCTTTTCTATCAATATATCCGCCTGGTTCGGCCTGTCGGAATTTTCCTTAACCCTGTCTTCGCGGTGAATGAACATGACGACATCGGCGTCCTGTTCAATCGCGCCAGAGTCGCGGAGGTCGGAAAGCTGGGGGCGTTTATTGGGACGGTTTTCAATGGCGCGCGAAAGCTGTGAAAGAGCGAGTACCGGAACATTAAGTTCTTTTGCCAATACTTTAAGCGAGCGCGAAATTTCCGTGATTTGCTGAACCATATTATCCGTATGCTGTTTCGGAGCCATTAATTGCAAATAGTCTACGATTATAAGTCCAAGCCCTCGTTCGGCCTGAAGACGCCGGGCTTTGGCGCGCATTTGTAAAATATTCATTGAAGCTTCGTCATCTATATATAGAGGCGCTCTGGAAAATTTATCAAAAGCATCACGGATGTGGTCAAAATCGTCCCCTTCAGATGAAAGCCTGCCGGTCCGAAGCTTCCAAAGGTCAACGTGTGCTTCGGCAGCGATGAGCCTGTCAATCAGCTGGTCTTTGGACATTTCCAATGAAAATAATCCGACAGGAATATTTTCATGTAAGGCGACATGCCGCGCAATATC
>MFHL01000015.1:0-28608 GCA_001778595.1 Candidatus Giovannonibacteria bacterium RIFCSPHIGHO2_02_FULL_44_11 | reverse complement strand
ATGAGGTCTGATTTTTGAAGCCCTGATAATTTATGGTCAAGATCCCTGAAACCGGTCGGCACTCCGCGAATGGCGCTGTTGCTCGGGTCCTTGTGGAGGTTATCTATTCTTTCCCAGGCTTGTTCCAAAATACCAGCTATTGGCACAAATCCTTTTGTTAGAGATTTTTGGGCAATATTGTAAATTCTTTTCTCCGCCTCGTCCAAAAGTTCGTCTACATCTCCTTCTTCTTTATATCCAAGCTGTGAAATATCCTGCGAAACCGTGATGAGTTCGCGCAATATTTTCTTTTTCCGCACTATTTCCGCGTAATAAGCGGCGTTTCCGGCGGTAGGCACGCTGTTTATGAGCGACGCCAGATAAGAATGCCCGCCGATGTCGTCCAATTTCTTGGCTTCCTTGAGAGAATCCGATACGGAAAGGATATCTATTGGTTTTTGCTTGGAAAAAAGCGAAATCATCGCCGAGTAGATGGTGTTGTGTTCGTTTTTGTAAAAATCTTCCGCACGAAGAGTGTCGGCAACCTTGTCCATCATCGCGCCATCAAGTAAAATCGAGCCCAAAAGCGAAACTTCCGCTTCTACTTGTTGGGGAGGCATACGGGCGGCCGAAAATGGTGAGAGGATTTGCGCCATTAATTTAATCTTAGGGTTCATAAACAAAAAAAGCAACAACTTAAAAAAGTGCAAAAGCAGTGAACAGCATAAAAGCAATGAGCTAAGAGGCTTTTTGCGGGTTTCGTAGCAGCGTCCCCGAGGATTGCTTCTGAGCAATCGCGAGGAAAGCAAAAAGACTGTTTAGTTCATTGCTTTAAGACGCGGACCTTCAGGCGTGTCATTGATTTCCCAGCCCAAGTCATAGATTTTTTGTCGCAAAATATCCGCGGAAACAAAATCGTGCGATTTTCTGGCGGTCTCGCGCTCTTTTAGGGTCTTTAATACCTCATCACTTGGCTTTTCCGGTTCGCGGACATCGGCAAGCCCCAATCCCAGCACACGGTCGAACTCCAACAGAAGCTGCAAAACTCCGCCCGTATCATATTTTTTATTGTTTTTGTTATATTCGTTAACGACACCCCAAACCTGAGCCAACGCTTTTGGAGTATCCAAATCATCAACAAAAGCTTTCTTTACCTTGGCTGCAAATTTTGTCCCGCCACGGCGGGACGCCTTCGGCTCAACGCTTTTGTTTTTAATCCGCAAAACAAATTCCCGCAAGCGTTCCAAAGAATTTTGCGCGGCTTTTAACGACTCCCATGTAAAGTTGAGCTGTGCGCGGTAATGCGCGCCTAGCATAAGGTACCGGAAGGCGAGGGGATTGAATCCTTTTTCTTCCAAATCGCGCAGAGTAAAAACATTTCCGAGTGATTTAGACATCTTTTTTCCGTCAGCTAAAAGATGCTCGCCTTCAAGAAAATATTTTACGAATCTTTTTTTTGTGGCGCCTTCGGACTGTGCTATTTCATTTTCATGGTGCGGAAAAAGCAAGTCGATGCCTCCCGCGTGGATATCAAAACTTTTTCCCAAATATTTCATGCTCATCGCCGAGCACTCAATATGCCAGCCGGGGCGCCCTTCGCCCCACGGAGACGGCCATGACGGCTCTCCTTCCTTTTTTGCTTTCCACAAAACAAAATCTTCCGCGCTGCCTTTTTCATATTCATCGGAATCGGTTCTATGGAAGTCGGACTTCCCGGGGAAATCCGACTTCCTAAGACGGGAAAGCTTGCCGTACTTTTTGAATTTGGAAACATCAAAATAAACCGACTCGTCGGAACGGTAGGCAAGTTTATTTTTTATAAGCGCTTTTATTATACCTGTCATTTCCTTAACATGGTCCGTTGCTTTCGGGTATTTCCACGCGGGCGTGATATTTATTTTTTTGAGATCGTTATAAAACGCCGCCTCATAAGGCCCAGTAAAATCAAAAATGTTTTTTCCTGCTTCCCGCGCGTTTTTTATTATCTTATCTTCAACGTCGGTTATGTTCATTACATGCTTAACCTTGTAACCCGCATATTCTAAAGTCCGGCGCAATATATCTTCAAATATGTACGTCCGCAGATTACCTATGTGTGCATAGCTGTAAACCGTTGGCCCGCAGGTATACAAACCGGCCTGCCCCTTTTTTAACGGCTTAAAAACCTCTTTTTTGCGGGTTAAAAAATTATAGATTCTCAAAACCATTTGCGGTGTTTGAAGAAGGTGAGCATAGATAAAATAGAAATGACTATGACGCCGAGAATAATTAGGAAATCATATGGCGGACCTAAAAAGCTGTCCGGTGTAATGTTCATAGAAAAAATCGCGGCGATAAGCGTCAAAGGAAAGGTAACAAAAGCCATAAGTGTGAGTCTTTTCATGATCTCATTTGAACGCATAGATAAAAATGAAATATTTGTATCATAAAGAGTTTCAATAGTTTCTTTGTGGTTTTCCAACATATTCCAAACTTTAGAATATTCTCCGATAATGTCTTTAAAATAAGGCTGTATTTCTTTGCCGAAAAAATTGGTGCCGTGGATTTCCAGAGAATTTACTGTCGTCTCGTGCGGTTTGATGGCACGGCGGAAATTCAGAATATCGCGGCGCAAGAAAAATATTTCCTGTATAGTCGCTTCATCTTCTCTTGCGGCGAGTCTTGCATCTATTGCGTCGATTTTTAATTTAATATGATCAAGCTCGCGCATCGCAAAATCATAAAGGCGTGAAAGCAGCTGGTAAAAAACCATCTCAATACCGGAAGAAAATATTCTTTCCGTTTCCTCCTGATTTTTTTGGAGGTCACTGAAAAATCCGCTCAATGCTTCGTTTTCTTCATAGCTTATCGTAATTAAAAAATCTTTTCCGATTATAAAATCAATTTCTGCACCGAGGCTGGTTTTGGTTTCCGGATTAAAAACCGGAAAATGAAGTATTAAGTAGAGAAAATTTTGAAATCTGTCGACTTTCGGACGCAACGTAGCGTGAGAAAGCTCTTCCACCACAACCGGATGGATATTGTAGTTTTCGGCAAGATTGTTGATTTCTTCGGACGTGGGACGGTCCCCGTAAATCCACCTTTTTCCGCGCCATTTTACTTCTTTTATCATATATCTATTGTAATACAAAAAAAATTTTGGGATAATAGGTTGCATGTGGACTGGGAAAAAACTTATGTCTCTTGCCGGCGCGGCCATACTGGTAGCCGTTATTTTCGTATTCGGAGTATATATCGGCGTCCAGCTTCCGGGCGAGAACAAAGTCGTTCAGGTACTGGGCAAACGCCCGCCGGCCAGTGTTCTGGAAAATACCGATTTTGCGCCTTTTTGGCAGGCTTGGGACCTAATTGAACAAAAATACGTAAATATCGGCGATGTTAAGCGGCAGGATATGGTTTATGGGGCAATATCGGGGATGCTTAAATCGCTCGGCGATCCTTACACAGTATTTTTCCCTCCGAAAGAAAACGCCGAGTTCCAGAGCGAAGTAAAAGGCGCATTTGAAGGCGTCGGCATGGAAGTAGGGATGAGAAAAAATATTATTACAATTATTGCTCCGCTTAAAGACTCGCCTGCGGAGAAAGCAGGTGTAAAAGCGGGAGATAAAATATTGAAAATAGACGACCATTCGGCCTCGGATCTGACTTTAGAAGAAGCCGTACGATATATCAGAGGGCCAAAGGGCACGAAAGTTAAGATTATAGTCGCAAGAGACGGAGAGGAGTCAACGCTCACGATAGAGATAGAGCGCGCCGTAATAAATATTCCCGTAATAGACACTTCTTCTGAAAAATCGCAGGCGGACGCGGACGGCAAGCTTTCTCCGGAAAATAAATATAAAGACGAGGCGGGTCAAAACGGAATTTATATCATTACTCTTTATAATTTTTCAGAAACTTCACCGACGCAGTTCAGAATGGCTCTGCGCAATTTTATTATAAGCGGAAAAAGCAAGCTGATACTTGACCTGCGCAATAATCCCGGAGGTTATCTGGAGGCGGCAGTGGATATCGCAAGCTGGTTTTTGCCTCGGGGCGATATTGTTGTGCAGGAAGATTTCGGAAAAGAGAACAAAGAGATTCACCGGAGCAAAGGATATGATATTTTTAAAAACCTGTCCATGGTTGTTTTGGTAAACGAGGGCTCGGCCTCGGCGTCGGAGATCTTGGCTGGAGCATTGCGCGACCACGGAATCGCGAAGCTTATCGGAGCCAAAACATTCGGCAAAGGCTCGGTACAGGAATTGATACCGATAACCGCAGACACTTCTTTGAAAGTAACCATTGCCAAATGGCTGACTCCAAATGGCGTTTCAATTTCTGAAAAAGGTCTGGACCCCGATATTTCCGTTGAATTCAAAAAAGAAGATGCCGATAAAGGTATTGATCCTCAAATGGAAAAGGCTATTGAGACGTTGAAAGGAATAAAATAAAAAAATAGGACAGCTGCTTTCACAACTGTCCTTATGCCTCTTGCTTAGGAACGCGGCAGAAAAAACATTTATTGTCCCTATGCGAGTAGCGGTCATGTTTTTCGCAGTAGACGACGTCGCCCTTCGGCTCGATTGTGATACCAGAATCGCCGACTAACGTCAATGCATTCGGTCCATTTTGGCGGGAAACACTGTTATAAACATAAACGGCTTCCTTGGGAATCCAGAACCGACTATCGCCATTGCCATCATCCCGTATCGACCACGAATCGATAAAATCTTGAAGCTGGCTTTCCGGCCATGATTCCCAGTGCTTTTCGTAAAAATTACCGTCCTCGCCAACACCGCGCAAACTCTGCGCAGATACCGACTTGTTCGAAAACTCGCCAAACACGCCAGTTTTAATCTCAGAGATAGTAACGATAACCTCTTTTAACACGTGTAACTTGACTGAGTTCAAAAAAATAGAATCAAATTGCTTTTCGTACTGAATTTGCCAAAGACAGACCTTCTGTCCAACTGAATAACTCATTTTACCCCTCCTTTTGTATTAACCGGCCAATTTGACTACAGAAAGCTATAAGAAAGAACCTCATTAAAAAATAGCATATAATATATTACTTGTCAATACTTGAAGAGAGATAATTTTTGCTACTATTGTTTGATATGAAAATCATTCTATTAAAAGATGTACCGAAGCTCGGGAGAAAAGGTGATGTTAAAAATGTTGCCGACGGATACGGGCGGAATATGCTGATACGTAATGCTCTTGCGGAGCTTGCCACGTCCGAAGCGTTAAAAAAAGCCGAAGAGGAGTCAAAAAGCGCGTCAAAACAGAAAGAAAAAGCGCATTCCGCATTTCACGCTCTGCGCGCGGCATTGATGGAAAGGGGAGTAGTCATAAGAAAAAAAACCAATGAAACCACGCAAAAAGGAGCGGGGCAAGAGGTCTCGCTTTATGCGGGGGTTTCCCCGAAAGAAATTTTGGAAGCACTCCGCGCATTGAAATTTCCTGTACCGGACGACCTCGACGAATCAATGATTGAAATGGAAAAACATATCAAAACCACAGGAACGCACGAGGTAAAAATAAAAATGCCTGCCTCGCCGAGTCAAGGCGGGGGCGGGGAAGAGATTACCGTCAAAATCGAAGTGAGGGAAATAAAATAAAATTAAAAAGCGAAAATGTAACTTTTAGTTTTTTAGACCACCGAAACAAAATTGACGGTTCTTTTAGCGCCGTCGAATTTGGTTTTACGCTTGACTTCGTATTTGACAACGCCTTCGCGAACTGCGTAAATGGTGTCGTCTTTGCCGAGCCTGACTCCAGCGCCTGGCATGAACTTAGTGCCGCGCTGGCGGACCAAAATAACGCCGGATTTGGCTTTTTCGCCGGAATAAAGTTTTATACCTAAATATTTTGCCTGGGAGTCTCTATTGTTCTGCGTAGATCCCCCCGCCTTTGTATGTGCCATTTTTTACTAAATTATGAAATAATTTAGGCTAAAAAATGAGCATCCAGTTCACTCTTGTGAACTGGGTACCGATTTATTAACCTTTCATGTATGTTATCAAATTATATAAATACGGTCAAGTCGTTCTATAAGCGCCATTTCCCTGATATAGCGCTGTTTTTGCTCATTATACTCGTAATAACGGGCCTTTTAGGCCTCTGGAGACTTCGGCAAATTACGCCTCAAAAAACACCTATTTTTTCGCCGGTTTTGATGAAGCCGTAAGCACCGTAAATTCTTTGGAGAGAGTTTTGAGATTGGCGATTTGGTTACGGACCGGGGAGGGAAGTGTTTCCATAATAAGCTTCAGTTTTTTCTCGTCCGCCTCCAAAAGAGCCTCCCATTTGTCTTTGAGCCCCGCGCCGAGCAAAATATCTTTAACCCTGTCTAAGTCATATTTAAAACGCCGTTGGAGCTTTTTTGAAATATAGTATCCGCGTTCATCAAACACGCGCTCAACTCCGTTCGCATCCATGTACGCTTTAATGATGGATTGCAGTTCTTTTATCCTTTTTTCATTGCCCGCCTCCTGTGATTTTATACCGAAATATTCGTTAAGGGCAGACTGAAGCATGGATTCATCAGGCGCGGGCGCCCCGGTTTTCTTGTATAAATGCTTCCACGCCGGACACATCGGCTTATAAAAACAGTAATCACAGAGAGGCGACGGATTTGGAGGAAAATTATTTTCTGCGGTTCTTTTTTCTATTTCACGGATAGTATTTAAAACCGATTCCGTTGTTGCGGAAATAGATTCTGCGGCGCGGGCTGAAGATAATTTTTCGCTATGTTTAAGAAAATATAAAGAGAGTTTTATTTTTTGAGGATCGATGTGCGGCCATTTTTTTGTGAGCGCCATGTGGTAAATGGACATCTGCGCGTTGACGTCCACGGAGGCCTGCGAGGGAAGTTTGCGATTGGTCTTGTAATCGATTATTTCATATTCTCCGTCGGCAAGCTTATCTATCCGGTCAATGATGCCCGCAAGCACATGGGTCTTGCCGTCTTCGGCCGTAAGCAAAACTTCAAATCTGGATTCCGTGTCCACCACGGAAAAATTCCACGGCTGATTTTTTTTATAAAAATTCTTTAAAAGCGATTTTCCGCTCTCTTCATAAGTTGTTTTGAGCGCCGGAGCAAGCTCGGGGCTTACTTTTACCGATGAGCTCCTCCAGCTCTCTTCAAAATCGGCAAGTATTTGGTCAAGAGTAGGGAATATCGGGTCGTGACTAAACATGAACTTCAGCGCGGCGTGCACCGCGGTGCCAAAAACAGCCTCAACGGATTTTGGAGCTTTTATTTTGTCTATAACCTGAAATTTAAATTTTTGCGGACACTGTTTGAAAGTGTCCAGCGCCGAATACGAAGTTCTCATATAATTTCCAAAGGTTTTAACTCATTAGCCCACCTGAAAAAGATATCAGTATTAAATATGTGTATGTTTTTTGGAAGCGGATTTTTTCGTCTTTTTATCAGCAATTCAATATTCTCCTGAGAAATAGCGCTGTTGGCTTGAACAAAAATAACCTCAAAATTAGTTTTTCCATAGATTTTTTCTTTATGATTAACACAGCCAACTACATTACGTATGCTTTCCGGAAAAAACACATCTATGCCAAATTGCTTATTTTTTGCATATACAACAAAATCAAATCTTGACGTGTAATCGCTAGTCGGCTGCTGCTCATGCACGAACATTTCTCCGAATTTATCAATAAGAAATTTTTTGACAAGTTGTTCGTAATCAAGTCCTCTTTTTCCTATAAATCGAGCCTTTGAGGAGCGAATCTCGCCTTTGGTGAAATCTGCAGTAGGGTGCCCCATTTTTTGCCTTAGGAAGGGAAGTCCACCAAATTTTCTTTGAATTTGTCGAGAGGAGGGCAAATAATCATACGAGTCAATTTCATGAGCTGTTGGATAGCGCCCGTGCTCAGAAAAAAAACGCTCAAACCCTTCCTTTATTTTTTGTTCGGTCCAAGACATATATACTATAAGGTTATAGGGGGAGCACAAAACATGCAATATTAAGCAATGCTATACTGTCGCACAAGATACCTTTTGCGACACTATCCACACCAACACTGTTGTTCTAAAGCTTGCATTTGGTATAATAACCTTACAGAGCCTTATATCACAAGAGTAAGCTCTGTAGTGATTGGGTCTGCTGTATAAGTGCCATGGAGGTTTTTCCAAATTTATGGAAAGCGCAATAAACTTGATACTTTTGATCGTTTTTATTAAAGAGCTTCAAAAACTTCTTAATTGAACGAAGTATCACAAAAAACCCATCAAAAAAGTGGGTTTTTTGTTTAGATTGCCTTTTGCGACGTATAGCTAAGCTAGCTTCCGAAGCCACCTGTTAGAGGCTGCCAAATCAAAGTCTTAAAAACGTTCCAAATTGCAACGAAAGGCACGGATAAATAATTGGTCCAGACATTAGAAACCCATCCCCATACAACACCGAAATTATTTTGCAGAAGCGGATTGGAAAACAGCGAGCTTAAAGACACCCCAAGAAGGCTTAAAATGATGACCAAAAGTACTACGATTATGATTATTTGTATAAAACCTTGTTTGTTTTGTGCCATGTATTTGTATTTTATATATAAAGCATCGGGTCCAAATAGCCTCCATAAGGCAGAACTCCGCATACCCGGCTTGGCTTAAATTGAACCGTACGCGCGTCGTAAACCGTAAAATGAAGGTGCGGGCCCGTAGTGTAACCGGTATTTCCGCTACTTGCTATTATAGCACCTCTGGCAACCGCCTGTCCTTTGACCACTTTTATCAGCGAAAGATGCGCGTAGAGCGTCGCAAGCTTGTTAGGATGTTCAACCAATATCCATTTTCCGTAAGAGCCTTTGTAGCACGCGATGTCCGAGTCTCCTGTTGCTTTTATGACGCCTTCATCGGCAGCAAGCACCGGAGTTCCGACCTGTGTGCCGAAATCTATGCCGTTATGGAAACCGTTTGCATAAACATCCGTGATTTGCGCGAATTCTGTATTGCCGAAGAGCTGTGTTATTTTGCCGCCGGCTATCGGCCTTAATAAAACTCCGCTTCCGAATGACGGTAACGAAGAAAAATCAACGAGTTTTACGAGCTGTGATTCTATCGCACGGATCTCAGCGTAAATTTCAATACGCTTTGCTTCCCTATCCTTTAATAATTTTTGATAAGAGGCTTCCTGATTTTTTGTTTGTGTAAGCAATTTTGATTTTTCGTTTTTTCCCTGCGTCTCAATTTGCTTTTGGTCCGTTAAATCGCCTTTTAAAGTTTTTAACTCTGCGTTTGCGTCCTCCGCGTCAGATTTGCGCATTTGTAAATCTTCTTTTATTACCATCAATTCATTGTAATTTTGGCGCATTTTTTCGTTCAGCAAATTTATGTTGTTGAGTTCCGTAAAAAAATCCGAAATAGTGCCGTATTTCAAAAATGTTTCCAAAACCGTATCTTCTTCGGATTGTTTAAGGTTTTCCAATATCATTCCAATCGCCTGCTGACGGCTATGCATTGATGTTTCGGCTTCCCCAATGCCGTTTTGAAGCTCGGTTATCTCCAGTTCCTTTTTAGATATTTTTTTTGAAGTTAAATTTATCTGCGCGGTTAAAGATTTTATCTGGTTGTTCAGCTGAGTGATTGCCGCAGTAAGTGTTTTCGCGTTGGCCTGGGTTTCGCTGATAGAACCCTGAAATTGCTTAATTTCCCCTTCCAGCTTCAAAATTTCGCTGTTTTTATCGGCAATTTGCTTCTTAAGGTCGTCGGCCGTCAATCCGAAAGCCGGGGTATTAAAACCCGCCCATAATACGATAAATAAACCTAAAACAGCGATTTTAACATTCCGCCTCATTAGCTTAATTTTAACACAAAAAGCCCGGTCTTTTTGCTCTCATATCTTATTAATGGCGCCTTGGACTCGTTTAATTGACTCTTCCCTGCCTAAAATCTCCATAATCTCAAACGGGCTCGGCGAGGCTTTTTTGCCCGACAAAGCAACGCGGAGAGGCCATAATAGCTCTCCCCTGTCTTTTCCGGCTTTTTCTAAAAACATTTTTTCCAGATTTTCTTTATTAAAAGATTTTTCGCTGACCGCTTGCAACATTTCTTTCGCAGTCTCTAAGGAAAATTTTATTTGATTATTATTCATTTGTTTCCATTTCAACAAAGCGACATCATATTCCGGCTCTTTGAAAAAATAATCCGTTTTTTCCGGAAGCTCGGATAGTTTTTTTAACCGTGGCTGTTCGAGCACAATGACTTTCTCGAGATATTCCGACTTGGAAGCTCGGCTTCCAAATGAGATACCGGCTTCCTTAAGACACTCCGAAATTTCCTTCGGCGATTTGCCGCGGATATATTCGCCATTCATCCAGTCAAGTTTTGTGATGTCAAATATTGCTCCTGCCTTTTGCACGCGCTCCAAAGAGAAAATTTTAATCAATTCTTCTTTTGAAAAAATTTCCTGTTCGCCTCCCGGGTTCCAGCCCAGTATCGCCATAAAATTAAAAAATGCTTCCGGAAGATAGCCGACATGTTTGTATTCGGTAAGCGACGTGGCTCCGTGCCTTTTTGAAAGTTTTGACCTGTCGGAACCCAGTATCAAAGGAAGGTGCGCGAAAACCGGGCGCGAAAACCCAAGAGCGTTTTCCAGTAAGATCTGTTTCGGGGTATTTGAAATATGGTCCTCTCCTCTTATTACGTGCGAAATTTCCATTGTTGCGTCGTCCACCACCACCGCGAAATTATACAAAGGAGTCCGCAAGTCTTTGGCTAAAGAAAAATCTCCGAGCAGTTGAGGATCGAAACTAAGCTCGCCGCGTATTTCGTCCGTGAATGTTATGTCTTCAAACGCGTCGTTTTTGAACCTGATAAGGCCTGTGTTTGCTTTTTTATCCCTTGCGTCGCAGACATGCCTTGGAGATTTTTTATCCCAAAGCTGGCTTTTTCTTTCGCGCTCAAGTTCTTCTTCGGAATGAGGGCAGTAAAATGCTTTATCTTCATCAAGAAGTTTCTTGATATATTTTTCATAAATATCTATTCTTTCCGATTGCCGTGTTATCTCGCCGTCCCAATCAATACCCAGCCATTTAAGTCCGTCTACTATATCCTCTTCAAAATGCTTCTCCGAGCGTCCTACATCCGTATCTTCAATACGCAAAATAAATTCGCCGCCCATATGGCGCGCGTAAAGAAAATTAAAAATAGCCGTTCTGGCGGTACCTACGTGCAGGAATCCGGTGGGAGAAGGCGCCATTCGTGTTTTAACCCGCATTTTCGTGAAGACCCATCTTTATCAGTTCGCCGGCTATTTTTTCCGCCGCGTCCAGACGCGAAAATGCCTGCGCTGCGCGCTGCATTTTGGCCACGCGCCCTTTATCGGCCAAAATTTTGTCTATCTGCGCCAAAAGCAGATGCGGAGTAAGGTTGGTTTCTTCAATTATTTCACAGGCGCCAAAGCGTGCGTAGGCATAAGCATTTTCCCTCTGGTGGTCCTGCGCCGAACTCGGAAGAGGTATCAGTATGGAGGGCAGTCCCCACGCTGATATTTCAAATATTGAGCCTGCTCCGGCGCGCGAAATTATCAGCGATGCAGCTTTGGATGCGTTGCGCATTTCGCCTTCTTCAAAAAAAGCATAAGGATGGTAGCGCTGTTTGAGTGGATTTTTTTCAAGAGTGACGCCGGCGCTTCCGGATATATCCGTAAAATGAGCTTTGCCGGTCTGATGGATTATCTGATATTTAGGAAGAGCTTCCGGAAGCATGGTAAGAACCGCTTCATTTATGCGGAGCGCACCCTGAGAACCTCCCAAAACCAAAAGTACTGGCGGAGCATGCTCGCCTTCCTCGAGCTTAAAATAATCCGTGGCTTCAAGAACATTTCCGCCGATTATTTGCGGACGCATCGGATTTCCGACAAGCGCCGCGTTTTTTCCTTCAAAATATTTCAAGCTTTCTTCAAAGGAAACACCTATCCTGGCGGCCCATTTTCCCGCCCATTGGTTGACGAGTCCCGGCACGGTATCGGATTCGTGAATCATAACAGGAATATTTAAAATCCTCGCCGCCGCGAGCACGGGAAAGCTTGCGTATCCTCCTTTTGAAAAAACAACATCCGGCACCAAAAAATACATCCGCCAAAAAGCCATCACAAGGCCCGTCAGTGTTTTTACGGAATCCCCGAAATATTTTAAAGAAAAATACCTGCGCATTTTTCCCGCCGGAATTAATATGAATTTAATGCGCTCTTCCATCAGGATATCCGGATCAATCTGGTCGTCGGACATCAGATAAAGATCCACCCGCGCAATATTTTCCTCTTCTGCCATTTTTCTGACAGCGCGGGCTACGGCGATGAGAGGATAAAAATGTCCGCCGGAACCTCCGCCGGCAAATAGTATTTTCATTTAATTTGTTTGTTTAGAAATATTAAAAATCACGCCGATTTCCATAAGTGTTATCATCATCGCTGACCCTCCGTAACTTACGAAAGACAGCGGTATTCCGGTAAGCGGCACCAGTCCGATTATTGCGGAAATATTTATAATAGCCTGGAATATTATCAGAAAAAGAAGCCCTGCTCCTAAATACCTGCCGAAAGAGTCCGGCGCGCTTCTAGTTATTTTAATGCCTCTTACAAAAAAGAGCAAAAGCAGGGCAAGGAACACAATGCTCCCAAAAAAACCGGTCTCTTCCGCGAAAACCGCGAAAATAGAGTCACCAATAGGCTCCGGCAAATAGCTGAATTTTTGACGGCTCATGCCGAACCCTCTTCCGAAAAGACCCCCTGAACCGGCGGCAATAAGGGCCTGATTTATCTGGTATCCGGAACCTTGTATATTTGTTTCAGGACGCAAAAAAGTCGTGAAGCGGTCCATCCTATACGGCTCTATCCATATTAAAAGCGCCAGTACAACGGCGCCCGCACCGGCCAATATCCCGAGCTGTTTCATCTCTCCACCGCTCAAAAAATACAACGCGAAAATCGAAACTATCAGCACTCCCAGCGTTCCGATATCGGGCTGCATTATTAAAAAAGAAGCTACGAATCCGGTCATTATAGCGAACGGGAGCAGGCCGAATTTAAAAGACTTAAGTTCTCTGGTTCTTGTTTCAAACCATGCCGACAAATAAACTATATAAGCAAATTTCAGGAATTCGGACGGCTGAAAAGTAACAAAGCCAAACAGCGTTATCCAGCGCTTTGCTCCGCCGTGATACACGCCAATCGGAGTGAAAACCAGGAACATCATAAAAATAGCGGCGAGTAAAAGCGGCAAAGCAAAATTTCTCAAATATTTATAAGGTATGCGCAAAGCCAGATAAAAAAGTATCAGCCCCGGAACAATCCCGTATATTATCTGGTGGAATAAATAATAATAAGACTGCCCGTAGCGGTTCGCCGAAACGGAAAGCGACGCAGAAGCCAAAATAAAAAGCCCTGAAATTACGATTGCTGACGTGAGCATAAAAAAAATCCGGTCGTAATCTCTAATGCGCATATTAAGCTTTTTTCCTCAAAGCCGCACCGTTCCTGGCAAAGCGGGCTCCGAGAGCTCCGTTGTCGGCTTTTGCGAGCTGGCCGTTCACCAAAACATACCTCATGCCGTCGGCGAACTGAAACGGAGTTTTATAAGTAGCGCGGTCCCTGAAACCTTCCATGTCAAATACCGCTATATCAGCGATAAAATTCTTTCGCAGAAGCCCGCGGTCCGTAAGCCCCAAAATTTTCGCGGGAAGCTGTGTCATCTTATGAATTGCCTCCTCGTGGCTCAACCCCGCTTTCGGGGCGATTTTATTCCAAAATCTCGGAAACGCGCCGAAAGACCGCGGATGCACCAAATCGCCGAATTTTTTAAAATCAAGGCTGTAGCCCGCGCCGTCGGAAGCCAACATGGATTCTTTGTATCGCGCCGCAAAAATAATATTTTTTGGGGATATTGTTTTGCCCAAAAAAGTCACATTCAAGTCGTTTATCTTAAGTATTTCTAATATAACGGCCTCCGGCGCCATTGAAACATGCTCGGCAATATCTTGCAGGGTTTTGCCGACATTTTTTTTGTCGTTTTTAGCGGAAACTATGAGAATACGCTCGGGATGCAGTGTTTGCTGCTGGAGACTGGTAATAATCTGCTCCGCAGTATTTTTATCAAAAAGCCTTTTTAATACTGTCTCATCGTCGCCTTCGCGAGCCCAGACCGGCAAAATATTTAAAAGCATTGAACCGGCGCTGGCGTAGGGGAAAAAATCAAAATATATTTCAACCCCGCCTTCTCTCGCCGTATCGATAATTTTTATGGCTTTTGAAAAATCTTTCCATGCTCCTTTGCCCATAACTTTAAAATGAGAAACTACCGTGCGCACCTTGCTGCGCCTTGCAAAATCAACCACGGAAGCGAGCGCAGGCAAAAAATTCTTTCCTTCATCCTGAAGATGTATTTTGTACAGGCCGTCGGCTGACTTTACTATCTCCAAAAGTTTCAAAGTTTCGGCGGAAAGATACTGGCCTTCGGTAGTAAAAGAAAAATTACTTGAAAGGCCCCATGCTCCGTCGCGCATGGCGGCTTCAAGAAGCAGAGCCATTTCTTCCGCGTTATTAGCGCTTCTTTTTAACGCATTTTGGCCTATGAGCGTGGCAATATTGAGGCCGGGCCGAAGCTCGGAGAGCGCTTCATAATATTCTGACGTGGAATTCCAGTCTGTGTTTATTTGAGACTCCGTAAGCCAGCGGTTGAGCCCCGTCATGCTTTCTTTTTTTACAATCGGTGCCAAAGATTCTCCGCAATTTCCGAAAAGAGACGTGGTCACCCCCTGTGCCAGCATGCTTTCCTGCGCCGGATTTGAAAAAATAGTTCCGTATGTATCCGAGTGGCTGGTCAAATCAACGAAGCCGGGCGAAATATATTTTCCGGTTGCGTCAATGACCTTTGCGGCGCCCGCACCTTCAAGATTGCCTATATCGCTGATGTGGTTGCCCGTAATCGCGACATCGGCTTTAATCGGCGCCGCTCCGCTTCCGTCGATAACCGTCCCATTTTTTATCAGTATTGAATAAGACATTAAGCTTATTATAGCACGCTTTTAGAAATTGTTGACATAAAGCTTAGGCTGGACAAAAAAAGATGAAAATGCTATGAATTCAAATACTAATTTGCTGTGGACAATATACAATTCATCGTAATTTAATAAAAAGCTATAATAAAGATGATAATGGACAAGAAAACTACTGTTAAAAATCCGGACTTTAGTAAGATACTGAAGCGATATGAGGATCAATGGGTTGCTTTGAGTGAGAAAAAGGATCGGGTTATATCAAGCGGAAAAACGCTGAAGGAGCTTGGGGCTACAATAAAGCTCAATCCTAGCGCCGTTGTGATGAAAGTTCCCTCGTTTGAGGCGACCCTTTCACCTTTCAATCGATGAAATACGACTATACCAGAGAATCGCCTCTTTCATACACAAGTAAAATAACCAGAAAACCGCGCATTGAGGTTGAATTTTTTGGCAAAGAAAAAAGCGTTAAAGTCTTTTCTATTGTTGACTCCGGCGCAGATATAACTCTGATTAACGAAGAAATAGCTCAATTTCTGGACATAGATTTGAAAGGCTTGCCTCTTTTTAAAACGCTCGGAATTACCGGAAATTCTTCAGATGTTCGTATTGGGAAAATAAAAATAAAACTTCCCGGTTACAGTAAAGTATCGGAGATCAAAGCTCAGTTTTTGATTGGCAAGGGAAATTTTGATGTATTGTTAGGGCAAGATGATTTTTTTGATAAGCACAGGATTAAATTTGAGCGCGATCATTTTGTATTTGAAATAACGCCGGTTAAATAAAACAAAAATACCCCCGTCTCTGAAGGTGTTAATTTGTGAATAGCGCGATAAATAGATTATTTTTTCTATTTTAGAAAAAGAATATCCAGACCTAAAAAACCGGGCCAAGAAATTCCTAGTATGAAACCGATGTACCAAATGACAAATATAATAACCAAAATTGATAAAAATATTTCTCTAAGCCCTTTTTCGTGCCATTTGTGTCCATAAACATATTGTGTTCCGCCACGTTTACCAACTGGTTGCATGCCTTTATCATACAACATTGTGGTAAGCCGTCAAATATTTTTTTATCTTTATAGTTTAATAGCTGATGAGTTGCACTATCATTCCGAATGCGGCGAAAACCATTGATAAAACCCAGAAACGCATGACAACTTTTTCTGCCGGCCAGCCGATAGCTTCAAAATGGTGGTGAATTGGGGCCACCAAAAACACCTTACGTCCAAAAAATCTCTTTGAAAATAACTGAATAATTACCGACAGCGACTCTATGACAAGCGGCAGAGCTATGAGAGGCAATACCCCGACCGCGTCCGTAAGGAAAGCCACGGCCGCAAGCATAGTCGTTAAGCCCATAATGCCTGTCTCCGACATATAAAATCTGGCGGGCGGAATATTGAACCATAAAAACGCCAGAATTGAGCCCGCGATAACCGCGCAAAACGCGGCGATGTCTATCTGGTTCTGGAAAAAAGCTATTCCCGCGTACGCGGCAAAAATATTGGCGAAAACTCCGCCCGCAAGCCCATCCAGGCCGTCGATAACCCCCCCACTAAAAACAGCCAAAGTTACTAAAATATAAAATATCGGGAATAATATTCCCAAATTCCAATCGCCCAACCCCGGAATAAAAATTGCCTCCGTTCCCAATTTAAAATAAAACCAATACGCGCCGAGAGTTCCTATTAAAGTTATTAAAATTATTCGGCGCGTAAAAGTAAGTCCTCCGCCAGCGTAGCCTCCTTTTTGAAAAACTAAAAGCAAGTCGTCCAGCAGCCCGACCATTGAGCCCGCCATCAATATTCCCAGCGGCACCCAGGTTTGCCCGCGGGACAAAAAATTAAATTTTGTAAAAAACGGCCCGTCAAAATACGTGCCCAAAAACCAAAAAATCAGCGCGACGATTAAAGTCGTGCCCCAGATCAATATTCCGCCCATTCTCGGCGCGCGCACTTCACGTTCTTTGTGAAGAGAATTAAATATCGGCGTGCCCGCTCCGTCGGGCGCCGTCGTCCGCGCATCTTTTCTCCACATTTTATATTTATAGAGATAGTGCGTAAGAATCGGCGTCATTACTACGCCTAAAAAAAATGCGACGCCGCCTAGCCCCAAAACTTTATAGATATTTGATATCAGCTCATTTTGCATTAAATCAATTGTAGCTGAAATTTTATAATAAAAAAAGAACCCCGTCTCTTTTTTTAAGACGGGGTGGCAGCCTCTCTGCCAGGAAGTATTTTTCATTGCGAGTTTTTTCCGGTCTCTCGCGCACCAAAATACATAAAAGTGCAGCTGGCTAGGCAACCGTATTCGGTTAATCTTATGATGCGTAGTTACAACATCGTAAGCCCCCTCCTTTAGGCTGGTGCGTCCATAGCCTTAATGCAACAGCTACGTACTTTGAAAGTGTAGCATAAGAAGCGGTATGTGTCAATAAGTTTCCGCTTTTTTGCAGCGGTTGTAACTGTTGGACGCCACAGCGTAGGCAACGTTTCCGTGGCTATCCCCGACGCGATAGTTGAATACGTTGAATACCAGGTCGGTTTTTTTGGCGAGATCTTTTAAAGAAAGCCACTGGGCGCTTCCGGTACACGAGTAACGAAGCCGGATTGTCCTGTTTTTTCTGTTATGCTCGGCAACCGCGAAAAATTGTCCATCCAGCAACAGCACTATACTTCCTTTTTCCGATTGTCGGAGTTCGGTTTCATTTGCCGATATCCTATTCTGTTCGGCGATTTGCTGTTGAGGGGTCAGGATCGGTTTGCGCGCTTCGTTGACCAGGCCAACGCCAATATAATACCAAACTCCAATGGCGAGTGCTGACAAAGCAAAACCGAAAAGTACGGCCTTGGTGCTTTTTTCCATTTTTTCCTCCTTGCTTACTGAGCCAATATTAAAATTTCAGAGAACGATTTTTTAATCGTAGCATAAGTTTAGTCGATAGTCAATAGCTCTAAATAGCCTTATTTTATAGCGATTTACCCTACTTCGCTAAAAGCTTTGAAGGGCACGTATGTATTCCAATATCTTTTTAACATCTTCAAAACGCCCTGTTTCAGAAGAACCCAAAACAACTATTGCGATAGGATGCCCAAGCGGATGCTGGACAATGACGAGAAGATTTCCGCCCGCGATATCGGTAAACCCCGTCTTTCCTCCCATCAAAAGATTAAGCTTGCTTCCTAAAATATTCGTAGGTTTTAATTTGTGAACCTTCCCTTCCAGCGACACAACCTCCAAAACGTTGCCGAATTGCCAAAGCTCGGAGCCGAGTGAAGCTTTGACGATATTCATCAGATCTTCCGCCGAGCCGATAGCCCCGACATTTGAATCTATATCCAGTCCCGTAGGATTATAAAACATCATTCCGCCTGCTCCCAACAATTGGGCCTCGTCCCGCATTAAATTCAAAAACCACGCGTCGGCCGATTCAGGAGCAACACCGTTCTTCCCTGCAAGATACTCCACCAGCGCTTCAACTGCGTCGTTGGACGACTCAACCATCACAAAAGCCAAAAGCTCCCGCACCCTAAAATGCTCTCCGACCAAAAACCCGCTCAATCCTTCGGTTAAAACCGCCCGTTTTGATATTGCTACCTCTTCTTCGGTTCCGAGTTTTTCAATAATAGTAAGAGCGCTGACAATTTTTGTTAAACTTGCAAGTCCTCTCGGATCATTTTTATTTTTTTCAAAAAGTATTTTTCCGGAAACAATGTCGTAAGCAAGAGCGCTTTGGGCTTCAACGGCGGGAGGCAGCGGAGCTTCCTGAACCGAGCTTACTGAAGCTATGAGCTGTTTTTTTGTTCCGCCGCCGCTCGGAGCAAGCATCAGGACGGCAAGAAGAAAAGCCAAGCCAAGTACTAAAAAATTATTTTTGTTCATTTTCCGTGTCTTCCTTCAAAAATTCTTCAAGCTTTCCCGCCAAATCGCCGTACTCGGGAAGCTCGGCGCGCGAGGCAACTCCCAAAAATTTAAGAAAGTCGGAAGATATTCTGTAAACATACGCACGGGCATCTTTCGGGTCTCTTATGCGCTCAAGCAAACCTCTCATAAGCAGATTTCTTACCGTAAATGACGAGTTTACCCCTCTTATATAATCTATTTCCGAACGTTTTATCGGGCCTTTGTAAGCAACTATGGCCAGAGTTTCAAGCCCGGCGCGGGTAAGCTCTTCAGAAAATTCTTCTTTCGCGAAATCTTCCACGACCTTGGAAACGGCGCTCCCCGTGACAAAAGCGACGTGGTCGCCGTCCTTTAGCATCACCAAAGAATGCGATTCTGCCAAATGAGACTCCAGCAGAGTAAGCGCGTTTTTTATCTCTTCATCATTTTTTTTCAGCACCGAAGCAAGCCGGGAAATTGTCATTCCCTCTCCTGCCACAAAAAGAAGTGCCTCTATTTTTTTGCTTAAGTCGTCCATAATCATCCGTTTTTCTTAACTTCGATGTTAGCAAATATTCCTTTTTGTTCAAATATGGCAAAGCCCTGGCGCACGAGCTCGAGTACAGCAAGAAATCCGACGATTATTTCTATCTTATCTTTTCCTTCCTCTCCGCCAAAGGCGGATCCGCCCAGGGCGGAAAAATTCACATTTATCATTTTTTCCAGCCTTCCTTTGAGCTCTTCCATTTTTTCTTCCAGCGAAACCGCTTTTTTCAGCGTGTCTTCGGGCAAAGATTCTTTTTGAGGGATAGCCGTCAGAAGTTCCCCGACTATTTTTGAGAGAGTTTCTTTGGTCAGGTCATGCGGAGGAAAAAATACCGCCTGCATACCCGCGTAGGCTTCACGGCCGAAAAGATGCCTCCCCTGTTTATTGATGCCTCTTAGAGTTTCGCCCAGTTTTTTGAAGAATTTATACGTTTTGAGGCGGCGCTCAAGGTCTTTAATATCTACTTCTTCTTCATCCGAAAGCTTGAGGTTCAGAATAAGTGAGCGCGACTTGATGAGCATGAGAGTTGATGCAATAACCAAAAACGCCGCAAGCTCGTCCTTGGGCATTTCTTCCAAAGACTTTAAATACGCGATATATTCTTCGGCCACTTTAGAGAGAGATATCTCGTTTATAGAAAG
Organism: Candidatus Giovannonibacteria bacterium RIFCSPHIGHO2_02_FULL_44_11; assembly: GCA_001778595.1. Taxonomy (GTDB): domain Bacteria; phylum Patescibacteriota; class Minisyncoccia; order UBA11713; family 2-01-FULL-45-33; genus 2-01-FULL-45-33. The sequence continues at coordinate 8,556 of MFHL01000015.1, read as the reverse complement.
CTTTTCTTCCTCAACAAGAGAAAGCAGCAAATCCAGCGGGCCTGAAAATTTTTCTAAGGCGAATTGATACATATTCACAAATAGTCTAGCATAAACTACAGAAATTGGGGAGTTTTTTGAAATGAATATGATGCCTTACAAAGTCAAAACATTCGAGCAAATCAAGCTAATACCTAAAGAAGAAAGGCTTATGTGTCTACAAAACACCGGTTACAACCCTTTTCCGTTGCCCGAAGAAGCCGTTAGCATAGATTTGCTGACAGATTCCGGTACCGGTGCCTTGTCAAAAAACCAAAGGAGCGCGATGGGTCAAGCCAGCCGGGCTTACTGCGGGTCGCCGAGTTTTAGACGCTTAGTGAGATCGGTAAATGATATATTCGGATTTGAATACGTTGTACCCGTACAGCAAGGAAGGGGCGCTGAACACGTAACGGACTTCGTGCTGGTGCAGAAAGGTTCGCTGGTACCATGAAACGCGCATTTTGATACGACTAAAGCAAACATTGAAATTATGGGTGGTCATCCGGTAAATTGCACTGTCGACGAAGCATACGACATGTCTTCGGACCATCAGTTTAAGGGCAACATTGACCTTTCAAAACTGGAGAAGGTGCTCCAAAAATATGCTTATAAAGTTTCGTACGTACTGCACACGGTCACGTGCAACCAGGTCGGCGGACAGCCTGTTTCTATGGAAAATATTTCCGATGTATCCGGTATGTGCAAAAAATACGGCGTACTTTTTTTCCTTGACGGCGCGCGGTTCGCCGAAAACGCTTATTTTATCAAAGAACGTGAACATCAAAACGCGGGCATCGGCGCGATAGTATCCGGCATGATGAGTTTGGCGGACGGCATGCTGATGAGCGGCAAAAAAAATTGCCTGTCCCCCGGCGGAGGCTTTATCGCCCTGAGGAACAAAAGCCTCTATGAAAAACCGCTTCCTTATTCCATCGCTTTTATAGGCGGGATGGAATACGGCGGCATGACCGGAGAAACAATGGAAGCGTTTGCCGTAGGTATCAGAGAAGGAATTGAAGAAGACCTCCTGGCACACAGAGTTTCCCAGGTAAGATATCTCGGCAACGAACTGAAAAAAATCGGCGTTCCGTTCATTACCCCTGTCGGCGGCCACGCCATATTCGTGGACGCGGGCAAGTGGCTTTCCCATATCCAATGGGATAAATTTCCGGGACACGCTTTAGTTTGCAAACTTTATGAGGAAGACGGCATCCGTTGCGTAGAGGTCGGCTCGCTTATAGAAGGACGAGACCCCAAAACCAAAGAGAACCGCAGGGCGAAAATGGAGCTTGTCCGCCTGGCAGTCCCGCACCGGACGTACGCTGAAAGCCATTTTGATTTTATTGCTGAAGCATTTAACAAAATTTCCGGAAAACGCCAAGATATTAAAGGCGTGGAATTTACACACGAAACATATCCGTTGCGCCACTTTACATCAAAATTCCGTCCTATCTGACCCGGCAACCGCCGGGTTTTTTATTTGAATAAAGCTTGAAATATATCCGGACCGTGCTAATTTTGATACAGAAAAAAATCGCGGAGCTTTTTGATGAAAAAATGGCTTCTACGGGCGCTTCTTACGGCCATGTACGTTGTTTTCCTGATTCCGGTTTTTGTGATAATTAATACTGCCGCAACAATATCGGGAAAATCCCCGGATATATTAATAAGCTTTATGTATCCTCCAAAGCTTAAAAGGGAAATAAAAGAAAGCGAAAAAATATTAAATAAAGACATTGCCGGGCTTTGCAGTAAATTAAAATGCCGGCGTCCGTTTGAGGTAAAAGTTTACGCGCATACTTTTGATAAGGAAGCTTTTGCTTATACCCTGGTGTTGCATTATAAAAAAATATTTATCTCCAGAAAATTAATGCTAAGTCTTAACCGCGAAGAAATGAAATGTGTTTTGGTACATGAAATCGGACACGTTTTGCTTGAAACCTATAATGAATTTGAAGCCGACAGCTTTGCGGCGGAAACTGCCGGAAAAAAGCCCTGCGTCAGCATGCTGACTAAAATAGCGAGACTGACAAACAATGACCCGTCCGGAAAAAGCGAAATTGCAATGCGTATCCACGCGTTAAAATCAAAGAAAAAATAAAAATAAGTCAACCGGGTTTTAACACCCGTTTTTCTATTTTTGCATTGTCTTTACAAACCTACTTAGATATGCTCTCATTGATTCAGAAATCTGAGGAGGGTTTAATGAAAAAAGTTGTTTTTCTTTCCGGAAAGAAAGTTAATTTAAGGCCATACGATAAAGAAAAGGACCTGAGAAATCTGCTCCGATGGATAAGCGATCCGGAAACACGTCAATTCATATCCTCTCATGCGCAATTCCCTAAAAGCCTTGAAAAAGAAGAAGATGAAATGCGAAAACGCACAACCGGTCCGGAAAACGTCTTTTTAATAATAGAAACAAAAAACCATAGGCCGATCGGCTGTATGGGCCTGCATAAAATAGACTGGATAAACCGCACGGCGGAATCAGGCGCCTCCATAGGCGAAAAGAAATACCAGAATAAAGGATACGGGACCGACGCTAAAATGTTTTTTCTCAACTACGCCTTCAACACACTGAATTTGCGGAAGATCAATTCAGCAGCATTCTCCTTCAATAAAAGAAGCCTCGCTTACAACGGTAAATGCGGATACAAGATTGAGGGGGTATTCAAACGGCAATTTTTCCGTAACGGCAAATATCATGATGCGATAATGATTGCAGTATTTAAGGAAGATTTCCAAAATATCTGGAAACGCTACCAAAAAGCTGATTAATTTCAGCTTTTTTATTTTTCTTCAATTTTTATATGCAATTCTTTCAGCTGTTTTTTTTCTACTTCCGACGGTGCATCCATCATCGGGTCGCGTCCGGCGCCTGTTTTTGGAAAAGGGATTACCTCTGAAATATTCGGTTCGCCGGCAAGAATCATTACGAGGCGGTCGAGTCCCGGCGCCATTCCGGCATGAGGCGGCGCGCCGTATTCATAGGCCTCAAGCATGTGGCCGAACCGTTTTTGCGTCTCTTCAGGCGAAAGCCCCATGATCTCAAACACCTTTCTTTGAACTGCAGGGTCGGAAATTCGGACTCCTCCGGAAGCCAATTCGTATCCGTTGCAAACCAAATCATATTGCTGCGCACGGAGATTCGCCAGGTCCTCCGTCTTCATAAGTTTTTCAACGTGTTCCTGTTTTGGCGCCGAAAAAGGATTGTGCGCAAATGTGTGCCGTTTTTCCGCTTCATCCCATTCAAAAAGCGGAAAATCAACTACCCAGGCGAACGCAAGCGTATCTGGATCTTTTTCAGTACGCATATCAAATTTATCCGAACCGAATTTTTTCATTGCTTCTTCGTGAGTAAAAACAGGAAACGGCTTATTCAACACTTTTTTCCCGACGCTTTCCGCAACGTGTATCATCATCTCTTCTGCCAGATCCAATACGTCGCGCTCTTTAACGAACGACATTTCTAAATCTATCTGCGTGTGTTCAAATTGCCTGTCGCCGCGCAAATCTTCATCGCGAAGCGCGCGGGCTATTTGGTAATAGCGCTCAAATCCGGCAATCATCAATAACTGTTTATATTGCTGCGGAGCCTGCGGTAATGCGTAAAACTTCCCCGGTTGGAGGCGCGAGGGCACAATAAAATCGCGCGCGCCTTCCGGCGAAGCTTTGGTAAGCATCGGCGTTTCTATTTCAATAAAATCTTTGAAATTCAAAAAATCACGGACAAGAGAAGTTACTTTGTGGCGCAAAAGAATGTTTTTTTGCATGCGTGGACGGCGCAAATCCAGGTAGCGGTATTTAAGCCGAACCTCCTCGTCTATATCATGCCCGTCGGCATTTATCTCAAAAGGCGGGGTTTTCGCCTCCGACAACACTTCTATTTTCGCAACTTTCACTTCCACTTTTCCAGCTTCGCCTTCTTTCTGGTTCACCATCCCTTCCGGACGGCCCGCAACGGTGCCGGTTATTTTTATCACCCATTCGGGGCGCAAATCCGAAGCTTTGGCATGAGTTTCTTTATTTGAAGGCGCAACGACCAGCTGGACTTTTCCGGAGCGGTCGCGCAAATCAAAAAATATCAATTTGCCGTGGTCGCGCCTTACGTCAACCCAGCCCGCAAGCTCGATATCTTTACCCAGATATTTCGGGGCGTCGCCGATATTTATTTTGGTCATTCGTTTGTAGTAAATTCTTTTAATTGAGAATCAATATTGTGTTTGGACGCAAGCGGAAGCCTTACATAAAACACGCTTCCTTTGCCTTCTCCCGGAGACTCAACCCAGATATTTCCGCCGTGGTCATCAACAATGCGTTTGGCGATGTATAGCCCGAGCCCGACTCCTACGGCATTTACTTTCGCGACCGCGCTTTCCCGCCCGCGGGAAAATTTATGGAAAATATTATTTATAGTCTCTTCGGTCATCCCTATTCCGCTGTCTTTAACAGAAAGCTTAAGACTATCATCTTCTTTTTCCAGCTTAATTTCAATATCGCCGTCGCGGTTATATTTTAAGGCGTTATCTATCAGGTTGAAAACGACCTGCCGCAGTTTCCAGGCATCTCCCCAAATTTTGGGCAGGCCTCTGCCGTCTTTTTTCCAGACTATTTTTATATGTTTATCCTTTGCAGGCAATTGAAACTCGTCAACTGCGGAATCAATGACCTCTTCCAGATCCATTTCTAAAAATTCGTATTTCATCCGGCCCGATTCCATTCTTGAGAGGTCCAGCAGGTCATTGACCAGCTTTATCAGCCGTTCATTTGAAAGATACATTTTATTCACAGTTGTGGAAACCTCTGGAGTGACCGCGCCGTAATTGCCTTCGCGTATCATTGAAAGGTAACCTTTTATTATCGTAAGCGGGGTGCGCAGCTGATGCGAAGCGATTGAAATAAATTCCGACTTCGCGCGGTCAAGTCTTTTTAGCTCCGTATTCGCGGCTTCCAGACTGCTCGCGAGGTTCGCTATTTTTTCTTTGGCCTGAACTTCACGGTAAACGCTACGGATTATCAATAAACCAAAAAATAAGGCCAAAATCAACGTAAAACCGCTCATTAATCTCTCATCGAGTGTTTTTGCGCCAAAAAGATTGATGGCAACAGCTATAATCAAAACAATAGTAAAAATTTCTGTTGCGATAATTTTAAGATTGAATAAATCATGTTTCAAAATAGCGTAGCTAATCATTGCCACAAAAATAGTCGAGAGTATGGGACCGGACAAAAAAGCTGAGAAAATACCGATTCCCGGCAAAAACAAATTAGTTGATAAACCGAGCAGCCCCGCAATGAATGTACCTAAAATAATATAACCGATTTGCTTATGTTCCGTGCCGCGCGCCGCGAAATATTTTTTCAGCAAAATTAATTCGATAACCAAAAAAACACAGAGCAGATAAAAAGAGTAAATATTGTAACCGAACTTATTAATAATTATGGCTTCATTGAGACTGCCTGCAAGCTTGATTGATTTAAAGGTAAAATCTGAAAAAGCCATCAATAACAACAAAAAAATATCGCCTATCGTAACAAGTGCGGGCCAGAAAAATCTGCTTCTTGGCATTTCATTTTTATAAAATAAAACAAACCAAAAAAACGACAAAAATATAAAATTGCCCGTCCAAAAATGGCCTATTACCCCGATTTTAAAATAACTTAAATTAACTTCGGCTAAAGTGAGTAAAAACACGGAAAAAGACCAAAAGCCCACATTAAGCGCCGAAAAAATAAAAAACAATTCTTGGATCGGCTTTTTGCTATGCAAATACAAAACAGAGGCGAATGTAATGTTTATCATCGCCATTAGTAATATTGAATCCTGAAGCAGAGTCATAGAATATATTATAACCAAATTTGCGCGAAATAAAAAAGGGATGAGCGTCTTGCTCATCCCCTGAAACTCACCCGAAGCGCATATCCTAGGACTGTTTCCAAGAATTTCCTGGAAATATTGTAGCTAATGGACCTTCCCAGAACCGCTCTGGTATTGGTTTGGTCGCAAACCGGGCCATCCGCACCGTATAGCGTATATGGCTTATAATACTGCGCAGTTTGGTCAATCTGCTCATTTAGCCGTTGGATAACCGGTGAGACGTTTTTGTCTGCTAACGGCTTAAGCTGTACTCCCTCGATGCCTAAAATATCCATGCTCATTTCCATGAATTGCCGGCAAGATACAAGATTGGCGTTGGTTATATGAAAAACACCGCTTATATCTTTCTGCGCGATATCAGTAATCGCTTTTACTACAATATCAACCGGAAGAATATCTATCGGCGTATCAGGCAGAGCCGGAAAGCAAATCGGCAGATGTAAAATTCCGTTTTTTACAGCAATACCGTCGCCACTATAAATTCCGGTCACACCCTTGCTGAATTCCGATTCAATAAGCTTTTTCAGCACAACGAAACCCCTCGCACATGTGTAGTATCCGCTGAATGAAGAAGTGAATCCGGTTTTTGAATTACCGACCACAACCGACGGCCTATAGACAAATGCTTTGCCGCCGGTGTCAGAGGACCATTTTGATATGAGTTCCTCAGCGGCCATTTTACTTTCTTCATACGGATTGAAAAAAGTTTGGCCGCAGTTAAGCTCGTCTTCTTTAATCAAGCCGTTGCGCTTTCCGTGCACATAGCGGGTGCTTACATGTTGCATGCATTTTATGCTGTTGCGATCCGTGAATTCCAACAAATGTTCCACGCCCATGACATTTGTCGCAAAAGTTTCCAGACGATCTTCTTCTTTAAACGACAATGCCCCGGCACAATTCCAAATTTCATCTATTGGCTCCGGAATATCGAATTTTAAAGGAGAACTTAGATCTCCTTCCAAAACTTTATATTGGTCTCTTGGCAGTGTTGTAAGCGGAGATACCGCCCGCAAAATCCTGTCTTCGGCATGAAATTTGCCATTCGATCGTGTCAGAAAATATATTTTGTATCCGAGCTGAATCAATTTTGCAGCTATATGACTACCGATAAAACCGGTACCGCCGGTTAGCAATATTCTTTTTGTTGTCTGCATTTTCATCGCGTCCTTTCGTTGTGATTTGGATTTATCCTCTAGTTAAATTGACAAAGTGTTCTTTTTTTAGTATAGTATAAAAACCGCATATTGTCAATGCGCCGCACTTGTAAATAAAAAAACCCTTGTTTTACAAGGGTTTTTGCGATGTTTATAAAAAAAGCGTGAGACAGCGGTTGGATCCGCCGGATTTTTGGAATTCTGAAGTTGGGTTCAAAATTATTTCTATTCCCAGTTTCTCAAGAGCATTCCGCCATTCGCGACTGATTTTACTCGCGATAAATTTAATTCCTTTCCCATTATCAAGATAAACTCCGTTTGGCAGCATACTGCGTGCATCTTTGTCGTTTATCGGCATCGCCCCCATCTCTAACAAAACTTCTATAGAGTCGGCACTGAAAGCTTTTGGATAAAAGAGCGCGTTTTCTCCCATCGGGCAAAAACAAGTGTCCAGATGGTAATAGTTGTCATCTACCAGCTTAACAGGGACAAGGTCTTTTCCCCTTCCAAGAAAAGTAAAAAACTTTGCCACCTTCGTTATTCCGTCTAAGCCGGATCTGACGCCATGTCCGCCGATAATATTATCTTTCCATAAAAGCATATCTCCTGTGCCCTCGAACTCTTCCTTAATATGGATTATTCCATAATCATTTTCCTTGAACCATTTTTCAAAATACTCGGTTTCAGGCTTTCTCTGCGCATGCTTGAATTCGCCAATTATTGCTCTCCCGTCATTAACGATCCCGCAGTTAGCGGTAAAAACCATGTCCGGCAGGCCTTTTACAGGATCAATCAGAACAACATCAAACCCCTCTTTTGTATAAATATCCTTTAAACCCGTCCATTGTTCCATAGCTTTAAACTGATTGACGGCAATCTTGCAGGCGAGAGTTCTTGCCATTGCCGGGTTTATTGCATAAGTTACTTCAAAATACGTCGGCGCGCACATCAAAATTTGTTTTTTGATTTTGCTGTTTACAATCATTTTCAAAGTGTTTGTCTGCATTACTTATAGCGCCTTAAACCAAAAAATGCGAGCTTGCTTAAAAGCTAAAAATTTGTTTAAATAAAACTTGTATTTCCGCCCGTAGCTCAGTTGGTAGAGCAGCTCCCTTTTTCAGCCAGAGGCTGATCCGCCTTGGGCGGAAAGGAGATGGTATAATAATTAAATATATGGCATTTGTATATGTATTAAAAAGTTTGAAAAACAGGAAACGCTATGTCGGCAGTACGAATTTACTTCCCGAAGCAAGACTAAAGAAACATAACCATGGTTCAAATAAATTTACAAAAGGAAATCGGCCATTTGAACTAATTTATCAGGAAAGTTACGCTGATAAAACAGAGGCTAGAAAACGCGAAAACTTTTTGAAATCAGGAGTAGGAAGGAAATATTTGGATGAACATTTAAAATAAATTTGGCGTTTTGTCCGCCCGTAGCTCAGTTGGTAGAGCAGCTCCCTTTTAAGGAGATGGTCGCAGGTTCGATTCCTGCCGGGCGGA
>MFHL01000014.1:8009-11012 GCA_001778595.1 Candidatus Giovannonibacteria bacterium RIFCSPHIGHO2_02_FULL_44_11 | reverse complement strand
ATCAATAAAAAAAGAAAAAGCCCGCGCGTTATGCGGGGCTTGGCATGTTTCCTTAGATTTTATCGATTCGGTGCATTGCCGGGATACTGACATGCTTACGGGATAACTTTTTTTGAGGCATAGCTGATGCAAAACCATTAACAACAAAATGTTTCTTGCGCCTTCCGTCAATTTTCTTGTTTTTCTTGCTCATTTTAATACTCTCCTCTGTTTGTGAATATAACATATATAAATTACTATGTCAAACAAAAGAAAAAGCCCGCGCGTTATGCGGGGCTTTTGATAGCCATGGCTAATATCGCCACGGGAGTTTAGCTTCTTTATTAATTTCCTTGCACAAATCAAGCACATCATCTGTCATAATCTTGTCGGCAAAACAAATTTTTTCATCTGCCGGATGCATCCGGTTGTCAAACTCAACTTCGCTGTAGAGCAGACGGTCATCTTCGTTTTTAACGACAAGCACATTCGCGGTGCCCTGGTCTACTACCTTGTCCAAATGGCTTTCAAAGCGCGTATCTTTGACCTGAGCTCCTGTCATGACGCCCAAGGCAGTACGTCCGAACTTTGAGACGTGCGCCGCGGCCGCTTCATGGAAATTCGCCACATCGGCCAACACAAAACCTTTGACACTCTTGTCCTGCAACACTTTGTTCACGAAACCGAAAAATTCGCGCCAGATAAAATTGATAACATCCTGGATGCGGTGGCTCTTGTTTTCGGTGCGTGCTTTATATGGATGCTTAATGGCAACTGCAAAACCGTGGGTTTGCACCATAAAGCTTTCGCCTACGCGAATAACTTTCCGATCAACCAATGACTTCGCGTATTCGTGGCTCACGTCCAGCTTTGCCTCGCGGCAAAGGGCCAAAAGACCGTCTACCAACTGAGCCTTAAGGGAGTTTTCGAACTCTCCCAAAATCAGGGTATGCTTTTGGAAATATTTCCAGCCGGAATGGTTGCCCGCCTGAAAAATATATGTGATTACACAACGCTCGACAATCTCTTCAGCTTTCAGGGCGCTTTTCTTGAATTCTTCAGCATGTTTTGCCAGCCGCAAACTGAAAATGTCCAGAATATTCTTGCGGCGGACGGCTGCCAACGTCAGTTCCTGCTTGTCGTAAGCAATCATTGTCGGCAAAAGCTCGCCGTTGTACTCGTACGCATGGGCGATGCCCTGGATACCATCTCCGTTTTCCACCAGAATGTCAGAATCAGCGGCGTTCACCGGCAGATAATGAAGATTGGTGTTGTAAAGCGTTTTCAAACATCCGCAATGAAAACAAGAGGTGACCGTTTCCCGCAAAGTTTTGGAAACCTTGAAAAGCTTTTCTAGCGAAACATCGGTTTGCTGCAAATAGCTTTCGCTGATCGCGTATTGGTTAGATTTCTTGTTGAAAAGGACCATTTTTTTCTGAATCAGCTTTTGCAATACCTGCAATATACTTTCCTGCGTTAAGTGTTCTACCGAATTTTTTTCGGCGTACACGTAATTCCTGAATACGATTGTTTTAAAGCTCGCCGGGGACGAAGCCAAGGCAAGCAATACGCTGCGTTCGGCAGGTGATGCGTCATTCGGAATGGCCATACTTCGTTCATTGAAAATGGCAGGCCGGAGATCGTAGTTGCCCCAGATAATCCGTTTCCGGTCTTTCTCAACAACTACTTTGATTACGGTACAAGCAACCATATTTTCCGTGGAACGCTGTTCGTTTAACTTATGAAGAGTAGGCACGGAAATACAGGGCACTCCTTCGTAATAAGGCAGGTACACGGCGGTGCCGGTACAGCCAACAAGAAGAAGATCCGGCTTCGGCGACTGGGTACGACCGACAAAACCATTGATGAGACGCTGCATAAAACCGGAGATGATTTTGTAGTACCAGGGCTGTTGTTTGGGCAACACCACGCGGATTTCTTCAAAACCTTTGAGTAAACTGGGGATTTTCGGTTCCGGATCATAAGTCCCGTCTTCCTGAATTCCGATCAGGCGGATGTCTTCCCGCAATTCAGCCAGACGCTCAAGAATCTCCACGCCGATTTGCAGGTCATAAACGTCCTGCGCAATAGCGATGTGGTAATTCACGTCAGGAATCTCAGGCAAAAGCGACTTTAGCTCCTGCGCATGACGCTCGACAAATTCGTCGTGAAATTCATCGCGGAAGCTTTCTTCCTCGAACGATTCGGCTTCTTTAAGAAAAGCCGCGACTTCCTTCTGCAGATTCTTTGCTTCCGTTCTTAAAGTTTTGGCTCGGCTTCTTTCGTTTTTCCGATTGGAAACTTCCGCTTTTGTGGCCCTTTTGTTCAGCTTTTTAATCAGCTTATCAACGGCCTTTGCCTTATGCGTAAGTTCCTGCGTATGTGCCTTGAGTCCGTCGAGGTCGTGCTTTAAATGCACGCTGTATTCCCTGGCAAGCGCCTTGCCGTCAACGGTATTTCCGGCGATTACCACGAAAGGAACTTTATGCTTAATCGCGACCTCGCTCATCAATTTCAAAAGATATTGGCGGTGGTTGGTCGGATAATTAATTCCTGAAATCGCTACAAAAGTAACTTCATTGCTTTTGTGATCCATATTTTCTCCTTTGGATATCAAAAAACCATATTCTAATTATAAGAATATGGTTTTAAATAAATAATGCAAGGTTGCCAAATCAAAATTTTATGTCATGAGGGTTGGACTCACGTTTTCCTTCCTGGCTTATTTCCCACCAGATTATCTGATCATGCAGAGATGCGATATCAGAAGCGCCCAAATAGTTCATCGATTGCTTAAGCCAGCCCATTAATTGGTCCAGGATTATTTTTGCACTGCCTGTGTAGTTCACAAGACCGGTTTCTCCTTCTTCGGCGATGACAATATCGGCCTGATAGCCGTCCTTTTTCATTTTATCCTCTTTAGCCTCCCTGGAAGCCTCTCCCCGGTAATTTTTGTAGGCTTGACCGTTTTTAATAATCCGCTCTCCCGGCGCTTCGTCTGTTCCGGCCAGTAAGCCGCCTATC
>MFHL01000014.1:0-7985 GCA_001778595.1 Candidatus Giovannonibacteria bacterium RIFCSPHIGHO2_02_FULL_44_11 | reverse complement strand
CTACTCCGGTCACAATGCGTGTTTTGCACGAAGAACCCGGCCCTATTCCGACTTTGACCGCGTCTGCTCCGGCCTCAATAAGATCACGCGTTCCCTGCGGTGTCGCAATGTTTCCGCCGATTATATCGATTCCGGCATATTTGCCTTTAAGGGTTTTTATCATCTGCAGTTCAAAAGTGTGGTGGCCGTGAGCAATATCCACGACAATTGCGTCAACCCCTGCGTTAGCCAGCGCCTTTGCTCTCGGCAACGCGTCAATTTCTCTTACGCCTATTGCCGCGCCGGCCAAAAGCCTGCCTTTCCGGTCTTTGGCGGCAGAAGAAAGATTTTCTTCACGCAAAATGTCTTTTAAGGTTATCAGTCCTAAAAGCGTTTTTTTATCATCAACCAACGGGAGCTTCTCTATTTTGTTCTTAAACAGGATATTCTTGGCTTCCTGCGGGGAAACCGACTTGTCTGCCATGACAACTTTTTTTGACATGACGTTTTTAACAGCGTTTTCCCGATTAGCACAAAACAAGATGTCCCGGCGGGTAATTATTCCGATCACTTTCCTGTGCATATCAACAACCGGCAATCCGGATATATAATGCTTTTCCATAAGTTCAAACGCGTCATTAACAGTCAGATCCGGAGATATATGCCACGGATCGGCAATGACGATGTTTTCGGCGCGTTTTACTTTCCGCACTTCTTCCGCCTGCTCCTCAATCGGCATCCAGCGATGGATTATTCCTATCCCGCCGGAAGCGGCCATGAATTTCGCCATTTTGTGTTCCGTAACGGTATCCATGTTCGCCGAGACGACAGGGATTTTGAGCGTGATATTTTTTGAAAACAGAGTTTCCAGCTTAGCGTCGTTTATCGACTGACCGGACAATTTCGGCTCCATCAGAAGATCATCAAAAGAATAACCTTTTTTAATTATCTGCATTTTATTTCAAGCCTCCAAAACGGATTATAGCCCAAATAAAAAAGAGCTCAAAGCGCTCTTCTGTTCAGTAAGGAGTGGATGTCCACCAGCAATATATGCCGAAAGGTATCGTAAGAACCCAATAATTCAGCGGGTATGCGTGCTTTAAATATTTTTTTGTGATAGCCCACGCTTCCGTTTCTTTGTTTTTTTCATCGAGCGCGTCGGGCTCGTATTCAAACTGCACATAATGCACAAGTGCATGCACCAATATATTCTGCCTGCAGCCTTCCACCATCCATATCCGCGGAGGAGTCCATTGCGGGAAATACCCTTCTACCGCGAAATCCACCAGACCGTTATTGATTCTCCATGTTGCATCGCTGATCTCCAAACCTCGCACTTCAACGATGTTGATGGCCGGAAACGGCTTTTTGGAATCAAGCAAAATATTCTTGTATTCCGCGATGAATTTTATAATCTCCTGCATTTTGCTTTTATCCAGCGCCGGAACAAGGTAATAATGGAAACCGGCCGCTATCCGCATCAAAATATAGGCAAATATTACACCCCATAAAAAGCTTGCATCATTCACAGTTTTGTTTTAAACTGCATCTATGTCTCAAGATAATCTCATAAAACTCCAATGTCAAACCTGCAAACGCGTGGGCTATTGGTCGTCTAAAAACCGCAAAAAAGTTGAGCGTAAAATTGAACTCGCAAAGCATTGTAAATGGTGCCGTAAGCACACAAAGCATAAAGAATCTAAAAAATAACCATGAAAAATACGGGCAAGAACCCGTTTAAAGCATTTCAGATATGGTTCATGGCCGCAACAAAAGCGGCGCCTTTTTTGCCCGAGGCTTTCGCGCTGGCCACCGCCTCAAAGAACAACAAACCGTCGGTAAGAATACTTTTAATGAAAGGCTTTGATAAAAACGGGTTGGTTTTTTATACGAACGAAACAAGCAGAAAAGGACGGGACATTTCCGAGAACGACAATGCGGCGATTGTCTTTTGGTGGCAAAAATTAAAACGGCAGGTCCGAATGGAAGGCAAAGTTAAAAAACTTCCTCCTAAAACTGCTGATATTTATTTTGCTTCGCGTCCGCGCGAGAGCCAAATCGGCGCATGGGCCTCGGCACAAAGTAAAATCATTCCGAATAAAAAATGGATAGAAGACCGGATAAAATTTTTTGAATTAAAATTTAAAAGCAAACCGGTCCCCCGCCCGCCATATTGGCATGGCTACCGCCTGATACCCCGCCATTTTGAATTTTGGCAGGAGCGCCCCTTCCGTCTGCACGACAGAATAGTTTACGGCCTTTCGCGCGGAAAATGGTCCGTCAGACGCCTGGCACCATAATTGAATATTCAATTTTCGCGTGTTATATTAACCTCCAGAAACTGAGGTTTTTTGTGAACAATAAAAAAAACGCGGATTTATCCCTTACAGAACTAAGCGAACTTGAATACATAAAAAGTCGGTTCCGGGACATGCTTGAAAAGTTTATGCTTCAATCCGCAGAATTAATAGAAGCCAAAGACAAACTGCGCCGGTATAAATTTGTTGTTGATTCTCTTGTCGAGGACAGAAACCACAATAAATGCCATATGCGCCAGCGCTGGGTTTGTGAACAGATTTGTGAAATTGAAGGAGTTCCGCTGCAGGTTCCGCAAGATATCCCGCCTGAGGAAATGTATTACGGCTGTGCTGTTTATATACCTGAGCAATACAAAAACCTCACGCCAACCCAAAAAGAAATGGCCAAAGAATTCAAAGCGGTCGCGGAAAAATACCTCGGCCTTACTCCCCAGCAGGATTTTTAGCTGGGGTTTTTGTTTGTGCTATAATTCATATAATGAATAAAATCATGCACTTTTTTGATAAGCTGGAAGACAAGATCCGCAATTTGTTGAGCAGGCTTCCCATATTGTACGCCTTGGTCGGCGGGGTTGGAATTATTCTTTTTTGGCGCGGAGTATGGCACACGGCTGATTTTATTTCTTATTATTTTCTTGCCTGGGGAAATGGCGGGAACCCGACCATTGATTTGGTTTCCGCATACGACGGCCCGATTTCGTTTGTTCTCGGGTTTTTGATGCTGTTATCAACCGGCCTTTGGGTTTCCAATTTCATCGGCGCCGAGATAATAATTTCAGGGTTGCGCCGTGAAAAAAAAGTGGCGGACAGGAATGTGCAGGAAATCCATACGGAACTTGAAGAGATTGCCGAAGTCAAAAAAGAACTCACGGATATATCAAAAAAGATAGACCAGCTGGCGGAAAAGCGCTAGCCTTGTGATATAATATAATTATTAAAAGGTCGGCAAGATTTGTTTGAAATAAACAATACAATGGAAGAGCACAAAAAACACCACGAAGAGTGCGATTGCCGGGACCATGGCGGAATGTGCTGCGGCTGGGGCAGGCACGGAAAACATTCTTTGCTTAAATGGGCATTGTTGCTTTTTATCCTCATCGGCGCGTTTTGGATCGGTGTGAAAGTCGGCGAGCTTAAAAGCCTTCTCCGCTCCGAATTCGGCTATGGAAGCAGCTATTACACGAATAGTATGATGCAGGGGTTTAACGGTGGATATGGGTATCCGATGATGAACTGGCGGGCGAAAACAACGCTCCCCGCAGCGCAATAAATATTAATCCCAAATCAAAAATCCGCCTCTTCGGCGGATTTTTGTAACACTTCTTACTTAGGAAAGATGGTTTGAGACAAGCTTGGTCATCTCAAACATATTCACAACTCCCTTGCCTCCGAAAACCGCCTTTAGGTTCGCGTCAGCAATGATATTCCTCTTATTTTTCGGGTCCTGTAAATCGTTCTTTTTGATGTATACCCAGAGCTTCTTAACAACCTCTGACCTGGGCATTGGACCTTTGCCGACAACCTCCGCGAGCTCATCGCTCACCTTCAATGGCTTCATAAAAGCCGAATTTGCTTTTCCTGGCATATTTTATTAGTTAGCCGTTAATAAGTACATTATAGGCCTTTGCCTATATTAAAGCTAGGGATACTTATACAGATGCCTTTTCCGGCTCAAGCATCGCCTTAATCTGCGATCTTAATTCAGAAGTATCTTTGTGACCGTGAGAACCGACCGCGTGTTCAACCGCGGCGTCTAAAACATGCTCTGCGGTGCCCGACATATAAACGTCGCAATTTTTTTCGCTCGGCATTTTGCGGCAGTCCGCCGCCATTCTTTGTGCGTTAGCCATTTTATTGTTTGTTTAATATTAAATAATTATAATTCTCGACCGTGTCCGCCTTTTGCGGACAATTTTGAAAGTATAACATAAATTCAGCGGGAGATGAAGGAATCGAACCTTCGATAGCGGTTTTGGAGACCGCAGTTATACCACTTAACTAATCTCCCAATAAATAGAACTATAACAAATATTTGCCAAAAATTCCAGATTGGGCTATGCTTTGGCGAGAAAGGAAATTATCATGACAAAACAGGGAGAAGCGGGAATGGATAAAGAGATTTTGGAAAAAACATATTTGAATCAATTGCGCGATTTTATTAATCAGATTGACGGGCGCCTTGTGTTTGAAACAGTTGATGCATCTGCAATGCTTAAAAGCGGCCAGAATAAGTTTTTCCAGACATTGATAGATAGTGCTGTCGCAATTGAATTATTTTCTTCCGTACAAAAAATGGCTGACGCCTTGCATATTTCCAAGCCGTCATTGGAAAGGTGGCGTTTGGGGAAAAGCGCCCCTCACCCGATAGCCCGCCCCTCAATATTTAGATTTTTACGCGATACCGCGTCATTAAAAATTTCGGAATTGAAAAAAACAATTTAACCAAAAAGCCCTTAACGGGCTTTTAATTTTTAAGCCGTTGGCCGGAGTTGAACCGGCGACCTACTCTCCCGATTTTTTAAAATTTTTGAGCCCGAGGCCGGAGTTGAACCGGCGACCTACTCCTTACCATTAAGGGTCTAGAGGTCTTTTCCTAGGATTTCCTATAAAACAAAGGCTAAAATTGGTTTTTGGTTCAAAAATCTGTGCCGATTGGAGGGCCTGTTTACCACCCCAAACTTCGAGCTCAAAATTTCCAAAAAACAACCAATGCGGAGATATAAATTAATTATTTTTAATATATATCTCGACATGGGCATCTTAGCAGAAATTGAGGTCATATATCAATAGTGAGTTTATCAATATCTCCTCGGAGATCTTCAACCGTCAGCGACCTTAGGTATCTCTGTGTCATACGAGGATCTGTGTGCCCCATGAGTCTCTGAAGAACAATAACGCCAGAGCCGGTTCGTGCCATATTACAAGCGAAGGTGTGACGCAGTTGGTGCAGATGAAATTTCACGCCAGATAATCCACTGAGTCTTTTGACCCAGTGTTTCAAACCATGGGTCGTTAAACCATGGTCGCCATTTGAAGCAACAAAAAGCTTTTCTGTCTTATATTTCAATTTAATCCTCTCCTTCAGATAGTCTTCCAAATGCATCGCCAGCTTTCTGTGAATTGGTAGCAAACGATCCCTTTTTGATTTTGATGTCTCGCCCCGGACTGTAATCACAAATCTAATCATGTCTACATCTGCCATGCGCATACCAAGCAATTCACCTTTTCTGAGTCCACAAAAATAGAGAATAAAAATCATTGCCAAGTCACGCTTACACAACAAGATGTTGCTCTGCGACATAGCCGCCGCAATTAGCTGATGAAATTCCTCCCCGGAGAGTGCTTTCTTGTCATTGTATTCAACCTCTGGAGCTTTTAACCTAACTAACGGATTTATTTCTATGTGCCCTCGGTTATGCAGCCATTCAAAAAACGAATGCAATTTACTCCAATAGGTCTTAATCGTGGAGGCCTTAACACCTACCTTTTCAACACGATTATTACCATAACCAACAAAGCGGACTCTGGTCTGCAAAGTCTTGAAGAACTTTGTCATTATCTCTGGCGAGAGCAGATCAGCACTGACAACATCGGGCATCAAGTTAGAAAAATGCCGAAACGATTCTCTATAGCCCCTGATCGTTTCAGGTCTAAGCTGAGTGCTGTAACGACACTCGTCCACGTATTCCCCGAAAAGATTTTGTAAATTCTTCTTCATTGGCTTGTTTCAGGCCCAAGTTGTTTTCTAAGCCATATCTGGCAATGAGGACATCTCTTGGGGTCCTTTGTTCTTGGAAACCAGCCATATCCGCACTGTGGGCAGGTACGCTTAAAAATATAGGCATCAAATTCCTTTATTTCCGGGATATTGAATTCTTGACTACTACTTGTTGGCATACTTAAAGTGTGCCAGAGTCCCACGCACTAGCTGTCAATGTGGATAACCAAATAACCGCCAGCCGGTTCAAGAATCTATATTTTTCTCTGTCCTAGGCCTACAAGTAAGGTAAATTGTTCCGATAAAAAGAGATGCCTAATTAATTTGAATTAATTGGCGGTGGTGGCATTGCAGAAAGCGCTTGTATCTTCTGACGCTCGTTGAAATAACCACGAAAACTGTGTTTCGGGTAAAATTTTAATATTTCCATACCATCGATGATGCAGTGTCTCCGGCCAATTAACGCTGGCCTGCTTTTCTGCCTCACAATCGCAAAATCACCCAACGTCGGCAGACGGATGAATTTGTGTTTACGTAGCTCATCAACGATTACATAAACCAAGCTCAAATAGATACTGCCGGCCACTTCAGGGTCAATGTAATTAGATCTTTCCGAAAGAAGACGGTAAAAGCGTTCATTGCCTAATAGCTCCACATCAATGATTTTAGAAAAAGAAATCGTCAAGTCAGCTCTGCCCAGCTTTTCGTTTCGATGTCCTGCGCTAGAAAAATCTTGGCATGGTGGACCTCCAATGATTACATCAGGTTTGAACGATTTAATATCTTTCAGATCTGATGTATCACTCAAGTCCTTTTTGATTATAGGATGATTAAAGTTCCTTCTGTAAACTTCTATGGCCGGATCCCAATTATCAAAAGCTGCAACAACATTAAAACCTGAGTTCGCAAATCCTAGAGATAAGCCACCACATCCTGCAAACAGGTCGATAACGGATAATTTTCTAGATTTTTTTGCCATTTTTGTTTTCATATTTGAGAAGCCGATGCATTTATTACTTTCAGTATGGCGCTCCTCCGGTATCTGCGATCCTTTCGTGTACCAAACCGAATAGCCTTTAGGAAACCTTTATTATCCCACTTGCGAAGAGTATTGGGATGGCAATGCAAGATTGCACAAGCCTCCGCAAGCGTAATAATTTCGTCCTTTTTCTTATTAGTCATACAAAATGGCCACTTAACATTAGTTTACACCATTTAAAATCAACAGGAAACCTGCGGATAACTACCTCACCAAGTCATTGAGCGGATGCTTAGTCATCTGCGATCTTAAGTGCTCTGCACTGGCCGCCAAATAAATGGTGGTTGTCTTTATATCACTGTGCCCCATCATCTTGGACAGCGAAAATATATCGCACCCACCCTCAAGCATAAGTGTTGCAAACGTGTGTCTCAGCTTATGAATTGTAAACGGTATCTTTGAGACCAGTTTCATTTTCTCGACCAGTCTTTTGATGCCAGAGTTGGTAAACCCCACATTGCGGTTTAGAGATGTGAAGAACTCCGGACAAGTCTTGTTGAGCCTCCTACGCTCCTCTGCGTAGCGTTTTAGTGTTTGTGCCAGGGTGTAACTCATCGGCACCACCCGGTCCTTGCTCCCTTTGCCCTGATTAATGAAGATAGAAAGGTTTTCTATATCAACATCCGTATATTTCAGATTCAGTAATTCCTTTTTTCGCAACCCGGCAAAAACGAACATGGAAAAAATTGCATGATTCCTAAACCGCAAATACTTGTAGTCATAGGGGTAGTTATAAACTATCTCCAACAGGCGCAGTGTCTCCTGTTTGGTCAGCTTTGGCGGCAACCTCTTTTCCAGTTTCGGTATCTCAATATCATCAATTGGATTCTTTGCTATGTATTTCTGATCCACGCACCACCTGAAAAATACCATCAGGGATTTGTGGTAGCAGATGAATGTATTCGGCCTCCACTTCCGGTCCGTTCGACCA
>MFHL01000013.1 GCA_001778595.1 Candidatus Giovannonibacteria bacterium RIFCSPHIGHO2_02_FULL_44_11 | reverse complement strand
AAGGGCGAGTGGCGAAACCGGCAGACGCGCACGGTTCAGTGCCGTGTGGGAGCAATCCCGTGGAGGTTCAAATCCTCTCTCGCCCACAATTTAAAAACAAGTCGAAAAAATTATTAACTAAAAACTAATTACTAACAACTAAAAACTATTATTATGCCTCCGAGACCGCAATATAACAGGCCCCACGGACAAAGACCGAGAATAAGAACATTAAACGAAGAACCTATAGGTTCTAAAAACCTGCCGCCTCCGCGCCTACCCGGCCGGCAGACGGGCCCGGCGCACTCCGACCGCCGTCCGCATTCCGATCATCGCGGACATCAAGTTATCCGCCGCAATTCTGACGCTGACAGAAAATTTTACAAGGAAGGCTCGCTAACGGGCCATGAACCGCAGGGCCACACCGCCGCGCTGAAACGCGACACGGTGTATTATGTGCCATTGGGCGGACTGGAAGAGATAGGCCGCAACTGCTCGTTTTTTGAATACAACGACGAAATAGTCATCATTGATATGGGCATCCAATTCCCCGCCGAAGAAACTCCCGGCGTGGACTGGATAATCCCGAACACAAATTATCTTGAGAAAAAAAAGAAAAACATCAAAGCACTTCTGATAACCCACGGGCATTACGACCACTTCGGCGCGGTTCCGTATGTCTTAGAGCGCCTCGGAAACCCGGTGATTTACGGCACGCGCCTTATTAAAGAGATACTCCAGAAACGTCTGGCGGAAACTCCCAATGTACCGAAAATGAAATTTATTGAAATAAAAAACCATGACAAAGTAAAGTTGTCCGAGCATTTTACCGCGGACTTTTTCGGAGTATCGCACACCGTGCCGGACACTACCGGAGTTGCCCTGCACACTCCGGCGGGCATTATGGTCCATTTTGCCGATTTCCGGCTTGATTATGACCAGCGGGACACTGTGGAAAATATGGAGGAATTTGAAAAGCTATCCAAGCTCGGCATACATTCATTGTTTCTGGACAGCACCAACGCTGATTTTGAAGGGCACTCGGTTTCGGAAAAGATAGTTGAGGCAAATCTTGAAAATACTTTCAAAGAAGCAAAGGGGCGCATAATCCTTTCAACCTTCGCTTCCATGATTACGCGTATGGCAGAAATCATTAAAATCGCGGAGAAGCTGGACCGTAAAGTCGCCATCAACGGACGGAGCATGAAAGACAATCTGGAAATCGCAAGGTCGCTCGGTTATATAAAATACAAACCCGGTACCGTAATTCAGGTTGAAGAACTGAATAAATTCAAAGACGACAAAATACTTATTCTTTCAACTGGCGCGCAAGGGCAGGAAAACGCAGGGCTTATGCGCATCGCGAACAGCGAACACAAGCACATCCATATTAAACAGGGCGATACAGTTATCTTTTCTTCTTCCGTGATACCCGGAAACGAACGCGGGGTGCAGACGCTGAAAGACAACTTCTCGCGCCAGGGAGCGATAGTAATAACCAACAACGATCTGGATATCCACTCTTCCGGACACGCGCCGGGCGACGACTTAACTATGGTTGCCAAAATCTGCAAACCGCAGTTTATTGTTCCGATACACGGATTTTATTTCAAACGCGCGGCAAATATCCAGAACATGCAGAAGATTGGCATCGGCAAGGAACGCGTTATTTTGATGGACAACGGACAGGTTGCGGAGCTCGGCAAAAACAGCATAACGGTCACCCAAAAAACTATTGATGCTTTTTATGTAATGGTGGACGGCCTCGGCGTCGGAGATGTCAAAGAAGTGGTTTTAAGAGACCGCAGAATGCTTTCGCAGGACGGAATATTCGTCATCATCGCGGTCATCGACGCGAAAACCGGACAAGTAAGAGGCTCTCCGGACATAATTTCGCGCGGATTTATTTATTTGAAAGAGTCCCGCGAACTTCTCAATCAGACACGCCAGCTTATCAGGCGCGTTGCGGAAGAATCAGCCCGCAATATGCACCCCATAAATCTTGAACACGTCCGCGACAATGTCCGCGAAAAGCTGGGGGCGTTTCTCTTCCGCCAGACAAAACGGCGCCCGATGGTACTCCCAGTGATAATTGAAGTATAATCTGCTAAAATAGGCCATATGGCCTATTTTGCATTTTCATCGGCGACATACATTTTCAGCGGGATAATCGTGTCAATGTATGCGCTTCATTACCTGAGGCTTTTCAGGAAAAACGGAAACGAATATTCAAAAATGTTCTTTCAGCTGGGATGCTGGGTTTCATTCGGATTTTTTTTGTACGGTATCCCGTCGCTGATCTATCCTGAAGCGCACCAATGGAAGGGGTTGCTTTGGTTTCTGGCGTCATTTTGCATAGTTATAGGCACAATCAAGCCTACCCAGGTCGCGCTAATTGCCTGGGAGAATAAATTTGATAAATTGGCCGGATTAGCAATCCCCTCGGTCGCCGCACTTATTTTTCTGACGCATATTTTTACAATAATTCCCTCGCCGTATACGGACAATTACGGACTAATTCACTGGGGAATCATTTACCCGTTTAATTTTATTATTTTCATGACAGGAATATTAATAACGGCAATTCCCGCCGTATTTCTGTTTACCGCCGAAGTAACCGGTAAAAAAGCTGCGATCAAAAAAACAATATTCAGCATAACTTTTTTGCTGGGCGGATTAGGCGGATGGGGCAATATCCTGACGAATAATGCCGCTCTGCTGATTCTCTCCTGGTCCGCGATGTTTTTCGGATTTTTACTGCTTGGCACGATGCTGATAATCGAAGTGGTCATAAAAGAGCCGGATTTGAAAAAAGAAGAACAAAATATTAAAATAAGCCAATGAAACCAACCATGCCTGTCGGCAGACAAGTAGCCGTAAGCGGGATACAAGCATCGGGGAATTTGCATATCGGGAACTATATCGGCGCGATAAAGCAATTTGTTGAATTACAGAACAAATACAATATGTTCGTTTTTGTTGCGGACTTGCACGCCATTACCGTCCCCCAAGACCCCGAAAAACTTAAAGCGCAAACGCTTGATGCCGTTTATACTTATCTTGCGTGCGGACTGGATCCTAAAAAAACTACGATATTCGTTCAATCACATGTTCCCCAGCATACTGAGCTAAGCTGGATTTTAAATACAATTACGCCATTGGGCGAGCTTGAGCGGATGACGCAGTTCAAAGATAAAACTCAAGGACAGGAAAGCGTCTTGGCGGGTCTGCTCAACTACCCCACCTTAATGGCGGCGGATATTTTGCTTTATAATCCCATCGCGGTTCCGGTCAGAGAAGATCAAGTACAGCATCTTGAGCTGACAAGAACTCTGGCCAGAAAATTTAATTCCAGATTCGGAGAAACATTTAAAGAACCGAAGCCGCTGATACAGCAACCAGCCCAAGGCTGGTCCGCCTCGGGCGGAAGCGGTGCACGTATAATGGGCTTGGACGACCCGGCAAAAAAAATGTCCAAATCCGCCTCCCCTGCGAACAGAATTGAGCTTTTGGACAGCGCTGAAGTCATTAAGAAAAAAGTAATGTCCGCGGTAACGGACTCGGGAAGCGAAATAAAATTTGACCCCGCAAATAAACCCGCGATTTCCAATCTACTCGCAATTTACAGCCAGATGACAGGACGTGCTGTCGCGGATATTGAAAAACAATACCACGGTTCGAGCTACGCCAAATTCAAAACCGAACTGGCGGAAGCTGTCGTTACCTCGCTTGCGCCGATACAAGAAAAATACGGGAAGCTTGCCAAAAACAAAACATCCGTGCTAAAAATTCTAAAGGAAGGCGCAAAAAAAGCCGGTAAGGCTGCGGAGGCTACAATGAAAGACGTCCGCAAAAAGATCGGTTTGCTTGAAAGCTAGGAGGCTTTTTGAAAACACAATTTATTTATGTGATTCGGCACGGCGAGACCAAAGAGAATAAAGACGGCGTTTATCAGGGACGGACTATTGAAAGCTCGATAAATGAAACCGGAAAAATCCAGTCCAAACTACTGGGCAAATTTATGAAAGCTTTTGAAAATTATTTTCCTTTGCCCTTTATTATTTTTTCATCATCGGCCACAAGAGCCCTGCAAACAGGCGCGGCCGTTGAATATTCAATGTTTGGCTCTCATCGGTTGGAACTTGTCAGCATGCCTGAACTTCAGGAAATCGACCACGGTGAATGGGAGGGCCGGAGGCACGCCGATATACAAGCGGCGTATCCTGAACTCTATAAACTCTGGTTAGAGCACCCGATGGCAATGTGTTTCCCGGGCGGCGAATCTAGTAAAAATGCCGAGTCACGCGTACTATCCGGCTTAAAAAAGATTCTAGAAGGCACTGACGGGAACATTTTGATAGTCGGACACGTGATTACTAATTTGTTCGTTTTGTGCAACTTGCTGAAAAATCCAAAAATGATCCGTGGTGTCCGCCAGCACAATACATGCCTAAATGTAATCGAGCGCAACGGCAATGAATTTAAAGACATAATGCTCAACAGCACCGCGCACCTGCTTACTCCGCCAGAAGCTCAGAAATGAGCTTCTTTTTTTCGTCCAAAAGTTCGGGCAAAATCGCCTCAATATTCAGGCGGACAACATCTTCAGTGTTGGAAATTCGCAGATTAAACCACCAATGCGGGTATTCAACTTTGATGCCGTCCAGATATGAAATTTTAGCGTCTGGAAAATACGCTGCAACTTTGTCCAAAATCAATTCTTTATTTTTTACTGCGAAATTTATTTCTTCAGATTTAACGTATTTTAGCAGCGGTTTTATAAGTCCGCTTAAAGGTTTTTTTTCAATCCGCATCAAATCCAAAACTGCCAGCGCCGCGAAAACCGCCGAATCGCAATAAAAAAAATCACGGAAATAATAATGCCCCGACACTTCTCCTCCCAAAACCGCGTTTTCTTTTCTCATCGTTGCTTTTATGAACGCATGCCCTACTCTGGACTCAACAGGGCGGAGGCCCGCTTTTTCTATTTCTTCGCGGACAACGCGGCTGGAACGGAGATCGTAAACAACAGCCTCACCCTTTGTCTTTGCAAAATACCGCACCAAAAGAGCGGTAACAATATCTCCGGGGATTATTTTGCCGTTCTCGTCCACAAAACCAACCCTGTCACCATCCCCGTCGAAAGAAATACCTATGGCACTTTTATTTTTTAGCACTTCGGCCTGAACATCTTTCAGATTTTCCGCCTTCAAAGGATTTGCTTCGTGGTTCGGGAAAGTCATATCCAGTTCGCCGTGCAAATAACCGACTTTCATTTTTGGAAATCTTGCGAATAATTTTTCAAGCAATATAGACGCCATTCCGTTTGAAGCATCAGCGGACAAAGACACCGCGGACTCCGGAAGCAAAGGAAAATGTTCAAATAAAAAATAAATATATTTTTCGGTAAAATCATACTTGCTTACGGAACCTTTCTTGCTGTTATCTCCCGATGATGACGCAAAGATGCCCCTTACCGCATCATTTTTTATTTCTTCCATTCCCGCCCCCTCGCCTATGGGCAAGGCTCCTTTTTTTGAGAGTTTAATTCCGTTGAACTCCGCGGGGTTATGCGAAGCCGTTATCATCGCGCCTCCGTCGGCTCCGGCAACGTTTACGGTAAAATAATGCATCGGAGTCGTTGTAAGACCGGCGTCTATAATTTCCGCGCCCTCGTCAATTAAACCGTCCATAAAAGCTTCTTTAAGCGCAGGTGAAGAAGGTCGGGCATCAGAACTTACGACAATTTTCAGAGATCTGCCTTCCGCTCCGCCTTCGCTGAAGCTTCGGCGGGCAAGACTGCCTAGCCTCAAATACCGCACAAAAGCCCGCGCTATTTTATATACGGCGTCCTCGTTTATTTCCGCCGGATACGCTCCGCGGATATCATAGGCTTTGAATATTTTTTCACTCCAGCTTTTACCGGCTATCTTATGCATATGGCTATTTTAACATAAATTTTTTCGGTTCATTCTTCAATCTCTGCCTGAAAATATTGATTTATTTTTACTGTTTTTCCGGTGACTCCGGTTATGGCTTTATTTTCTACACGCGCCTCAAGCAGCATTCCCTGCATCGTAAGAGGAGCGAAGTCCTGGTCAAAAACAAAATTTCCAAGACTATACGCAATATATTTATTCTTGTATTTTTCGATCTTCTCGATTATATGCGGATGGCTTCCGACAACAATATCCGCACCCATATCTATGGCTTTATGCGCCAATTCAACTTCATCCGCACCCGGCTCAACCTGGTATTCCTCGCCAAAATGAAAATAAACGATCACGATGTCAGCCGACGCTTTAGCTTTTTCTATCTCATTTTGAAGAATTACTTTGTCATTTTTGGAAATGAATGCTATATCGCCGCGCTTTGCGCCGACGTTCGTGAACGCTAAAAACGCCAATTTTGTATCACTGATGTTTATGATCTTCGGTGAGTACGGACTTGGACCCGCCCCGACATGGGTTATCTCTTCTTTGTCCAGATGATTAACGGTATCTCCGATCGCTTCTCCGCCCCAGTCACCGATGTGGTTATTGGCCAAAGATACAACATCAAACCCGGCAAATTTGACCGCTTCGGCGCTTCGCGGATCCATCCGAAAAGAATAAACCGAACCTTGGTCTTCTCCGCCTGCTGAAATCGGCCCCTCAAGATTCCCGAAAAGGATATCGTATTTTTGTAAAATATTTACCGCTCTCCAAAATGGGAACCGGTAATCGCCTTCGCCATTTTTTATAATGCTTTCTTTAACACGCCGATCCAGCATTATGTCGCCGACGAATCCGAGCTTGATTACCTGGTCAGGGGCGCTTAAAACAACCGAGGCCATCGCCAGCCTATTTTCGTCGCGGACAGGCACATTTGCTGCGCCGGCGCTGATGATGTTATTGCTCTGCCCGGATAAAGTAAAGACAAAATCAGATCCTGTCTTCGTCACAAATACCGCGCACGCAAACAGCGCAATGAACTTTATCAGAAATACAGAGCCTGTTCGGTCAAAACTTAACATTAACTTCCATTATACACCCTCCTGTATTCCCCAACATGCTCAAATGCAATATTCGACTGTCCGCCCGCTAAATTTGCCCTGCTAATAAGTCTTTAACCAATTAGAATTCATAAGACTAAAATCCAGGCTGTTTACAATTCCGTCTTTGTTGAGATCGGAGGTCGCGTTATTGGTAAGCCAAACTCCGTTCATAATGGAGAAGTCTATTGAATTGATTATGCGGTCGCCGTTTAGGTCGCCAATTATTCCTGCTTTAATAATTCTATAAAATCCTTTGGCTTGAGAATATTCAAATTTTTCTTTCGAGCCAATTCCGTAATTTTTTTTCCAAAAAATTCGTTATCCAAGGTCAATAAAATATCGCTATCTTTGAGAGCGCCCGCCAAAATCGGCGAATCTTTATTTGAAATAACCTCAGATAGCGCATTCAAAAGATATCTCGACGGGTTTTGTAAAATTGCTATATCGGCAACGCTTAATAGAAGAAATAGCTTATTACGCAAGCCCGATTGATTTAAAAACTTCGAGTCTAATACATGGTCAATTTCTTCGAGAACATATCTGCTTGTTTGGAATTTAACTTTATCCTTAAAGTTGCTTAATATATAATAAGAGCCGCCTGTACTGGATAAAATGGCGGCTACAAAAACGCTAGTGTCGACAAATACGCGCGACCTATCCATAAACATTTTTATATGTCTTTGCTCTGGCTTTTTTTACAACTTTCCTGACCTTCCTCCAATTATCTTCATCAATAGCAAAATCAGGCCGGCGCGAGGCGGTTTTTTTAATTAACGCTATTTCAACTTCTAAGTTCGCAATTTTTTTAACTAAAGTTTGCGTGGTCATGTAATTAGAATAACATATCAAATAAGAATTACAATGCCTAAAACATAAGATTCATTCAAACACCCCAACTTGGAAGCTCGGCTTCCAAGTTGGGGTGTTCCTTATCAATAAGTCTTTAACCAGTTACCGTTTAAAATAGAGAAGTCTAACGAGTTCACCGTGCCGTCCTT
>MFHL01000012.1 GCA_001778595.1 Candidatus Giovannonibacteria bacterium RIFCSPHIGHO2_02_FULL_44_11 | reverse complement strand
ATTTCATAGCCGCGGTCCATTCGGCGTTATAAGTCTGGGTGCCGGCTCCGAGATCGGTAAGATATATAGCCGCCGCCGCAAATCCATCCTTTGCGTCCCACGGATTCGGCGGTTTAGAACCGGTTGCTTTTGCTACCCGCGGCGCGATTCCCGCCCATGTGGAAGGGATGAATTGCGCCGGTCCCATGCCTCCACCATATCCGCCCGACTGTGGGCAGGAAACAGGCATAAGCTTAAAATCTAACCCCAATTCCGAAGTAATCTGTAAATACGGAGTCACGTCGCGGGTCGGTTTCATTATTCCCGTAATCGCCGTTCCGGTATTTTTGCCCACTCCGTCGCCGTTTTTAGGGTTGTTTGTCATAAGGCATTGACCTATGTTAGCGCCAAGGTTAGTCTCCTGTGTGATAACCCCCAAAAGAAATGCCGGTCGAATGCCTGTTGCGCGCTCCGCGAGATTCGCGTATTCAATCGCTTTTTCAAACGAAATAGACGGCGAACCTGTAAGCAAAAACAGCTGGCTGCGGATATTCGCGGCGGTTTTTTGTTTGTCTTTTAATAATTTTTGATATTCTGATTCCTTGCCCTGCGTATCTTTTAAAAGCTTGCTCTTGTCCTTTTCATTCACTTGCAGGCGCGACTGTTCCAGCCTCTGGAGAGACTGCAATTTTGTTTCCTGATCTTTTTGGTCCTCCAGGTCTTCTTTAGCTTTTTGTTCCCTGCTCCTTAAATCGTTGAATTTTATAAACAAGCCCTGCAGAGACTCCTGCATATTCTGCAGCGATTCAAGTTCGCCGAAAAACTCCGATAAATCCTCATAGACCAGCGCAAGTTCCACGGCTGAAAGCCTGTCGGACTCCTGTATTTTGCGCAAGAACTGCATAAGCGAAGCCCTGGCGCTCTCCATGTCAGCGCTTAAGACGACGATATTTTTGGATTTGTCTTCAATGTTTCCGAGCAGTTTATTTATGCTTAAAGTACGCGCTTTTATCGCAAGCTTCGCTTTCGCAATCTGAGCATTCAATATTTCTATGTCGCGCTTGAAAGAATCGCCTTCTTTTTGTTTTTCTACAATTAAACTTTGAAATCCGGCTATTTGGTCCTCATACACCTTTAATTCCGCTTCCAATTTCGCTTTTTGGGCCGCCACAACCGCTGGGTCAAGCTCTGCATAAACCTGTGCGCCGAAAACGCCTAAAAAAAACAGAGCCAACACAAGCCCAAAAAATAATTTAGATATATTCCCCATGATAAATTTTGGTTTGAATTATTTTTTTTCTGTTTCTTCCTCCGCTTCTTCGCCTTCTTCTTTGGCTTTCTTTTCTACCCGTTCTATGTTAGCGAGGTCAGGAGCGGTTTCCACAGTGGCAACCGCTTCCTCGGCTCTCGGAGGCTCAACTAATACGACGGTTTCTTCAGGACTCTTTATTACTTTGACGCCATGCGGAATTTTAAGATTGCCTACGGTAATTTTATCTTCAAAAACTTTGAGCGATGAAATATCAACAATTATTGAGTGAGGCAAATCTTTAGGCAACGCCTCAATCTCCAATTCATGGTGCACTTTGACCAAAATACCTCCGTTCTTCACCGCTTCCGATTCGCCGACAAACTCCAATTGGACGTCTACTTTCAAAGTTTTAGACATATCTACAATATAGAAGTCGACGTGAGTGGGCTTATCTTTCAGCGGATCTACCGCTACGTCATGTATTAGCACATTTTTCTTTTCCTTTCCCACTTCCAGGCTTACGATGGTCGCCTCCCCTGCCGAGCGCCACAATTTCATAAATTCTCCTTCTTTAACGGAGATATTTTCCGAAGCCGAGCCTTTGCCGTACACAACCGCCGGCAAAAGACCCTTCTTGCGGAGGTTTGCCGTTTTCTTGCCCAATATATCCCGCTTTTCAGCTACAATTGATTGCATTAGATAAGCTTAACACAGCTTGATTTTGAGCTCAAGTGTCTTGACAAAAAACCCTATATACGTTAGGAATAGGCGCAGAGGGAGGAAAAGAAATGAAAAACAATACATTGGCGGTTTACGGCATATTGATGATTGTAATCATCGTCGTCACGTCCCAAATGTTTGCATTTTGGTCGCCGAGCAAAGTCTATGGAGGAGGTAATACTCCTCGGGAACCTCGCCCGCCTGTCGTAGAAAACGTAAAAGTGCTACAAGAAAACTGCGAGCAGTATTATTCAAAGCATATCAAGCATTATAAGGAGAGCTATTCCTCTACTGCGAATTTTGAGGGAATTCGATATCTGACTTGCGTTGCTCATAACAACCAGCGCTAAACCCGATTCGCACTGCCGAAAAGTTTAATCTTCTCGGCGGTTTTTATTTTTATGGCTTCAATGACCGGTTTGAAAAATTTGTACGGCGTAGTTTCTTCCGGGTTGTCGGCGAGAAATTTTCTCAACGCTTCCGCGTAGGCAACGCGAAGCTCCGTATTTATATGAATATTGTTTATTCCTGCACTTATTGCGTTTTTTGTCTGCTCATCGGGCGTCCCCGAGCCGCCGTGGAGCACCATTGCGGTATCCCCAATCATCGAGCGGATAGCTTCAATTCTCGCAATATCCAATTTTTTAACATTCGCGGCAATGCCGTGGAGATTGCCGACCGCGGGCGCAAAGCGGTCCACACCTGTCTCTTTAACAAACCGCGCCGCCTCCTCGGGCTTAGTTAAGCTCTCCGGAGGTATTTCAATGATTTCTTTATAAATTTTTGACGATTCGGTAACCAAATACCCCACTTCCCCTTCCACCGAAATATCTTTATTTATCGATTTTGCACGTGCAACAATCTCTTTCGTGCCCAAAATATTCTCCTCAAGCTTCGCTACGGAAAGGTCTATATGGACAGATTCGTAACCAAAATTAAGCGCTTCACCTGCAGTAGTTACACTTTTATGATGGTCGGCGTTCAAAAAAATCGGTAAATTATATTCGTCGCGGTAAGTATTTATCATGGCGACGGCCTGTTTGCCTCCGATAAACTTTCTTTCGCCCTCCGATGTCCCTATCATAACCGGAGATTTCAATTCCTTCGCGGCTTCTAAAATTCCTGTCAGCGTTACGGCATCTGAAATATTAAAATGGGGCAACGCCCACCCTTCTTTTAATGCCTTATTTAAATAATCGTTTAGGGTCATTTAAATTAACTTAGGCAAATAATCTTTCGGAGCGTCTTCCAGAAATTTTTCCAGCTGAAGACGGTTAAGAAGACCCTTTTGGGCGCCGACGTGCTGAACTACGGACATAGAATTTATCGGGCCCCACCTAAGCGCTTCTTCAATGCGCAGGCCCATAGAAAGGCCTATTACAAAAGTAGATGAATACGCATCTCCTGCTCCTGTGCGCTGCTGCGGGGGCTTGGGGTCGGGATACATTGGGATAAACCAGGCGGACGTTCCGTCATATGCATAAGCCCCGTTGGGTCCGTCGGTTATTGAAACTATCTTGGGACCCAAAGATGCCATTTCCTGCATTAATTTTTTAACGTCCGGCTCATTCGATTCTAATATCCTCTGCGCTTCTTCTTTGTTGCAAATAACGACATCTGATCTTTTGTATATGGCGGCCAGTTTTTTCTTGCCGAATTTCATCTGATAAGTCCCGGGCTGGAAAGCCAGTTTTATTTTCGGGTGTTCTTCCATATATTTGGCAAAAACTTCATGGAAAGCAAGAGAGTTTTCCGCCATTGAAGAAAAATATACCCATTTAGGGTCATTGAAATAAGGAAGATTGTAATTATATTCTTCGTGTTTGATCAGAATCGTCCGGTCTGCTTCATACCACAATACATAATGATAATTTGTTTTTTTTCCGGCGTTTATAGTTAAAAATTCCGTACTGACATTTTCATTTTTGAAATTGGCGACGATTTCTTTACCGTAAAAATCATCTCCCACATTCGCGATAAGAGCGCTTTTTAAGCCTAAACGTGAAGCTGCAACCGCGGCATTGGCGGCGTTGCCTACTCCAGGCACGATAAAAACATCCTCATAAGGTATTTTGTCCTTGAAGCGCATGCAAATCTTGCAATTTTCATTATCTATATCGCAAGTTACGGTCGCGTCTTTTAATTTAATAAAACAATCGGTAACAGTGTCCCCTATTGCCACAAAGTCATAAGCTTCCATTTTATTCTTTTATCTATTATCTGCAGAGCGCTGTAAATATATCATCTTATGATTTTATTGCGTTTTCTTGGACTCCAAAAAAAGCGCCAAAGAGCCTCCGACAATGCTCAAGGCTATTAACATATAAAATAGTTCCATGATTTAAGTATACAATATATGCAACTGTTTGCGCATCAGGACTTCTCCACAGCCTGCGGCTTTCTACCGATTACTTTTAGTACGGCTTTTTTAATACTATCAGCGCCCATTCCAAAGTGTTCCACAAGTTCGGAAGCCGTGCCGGATTCGCCGAAGCGGTTTTGAACGCCGATAAATTCCATCGGCACAGGATAGTTTTTCGCCAAAACTTCGGCAACCGCCGAACCCATTCCGCCATGCACCTGATGTTCTTCTACCGTAACCACTGCGCCGGCATCGCGTGCGGCTTTTATGATAGTCTTTTCGTCCATCGGCTTGATGGTGTGATTGTTTATGACCCGAACCTTAATTCCCTCTTTTTCCAGTTCGGCCGCGGCCAAAAGTGCGTTGTGTACGAGCGGCCCGCAAGCGACAATCGCCACGTCTATCAATTGTGGTCCCGAAGTTTCCGAGGAACTATCTTCAACATCCCATATCGCCTCCGCCCTTCCAATTTCAAACGGCGTCTCGGCGGTCGTAAACACAGGAGTTTTTTCACGCGCGAATCTGAGGTAAACCGGCCCGTCAATGCCGACAGCTGCAATGGTCGCTTTTTTTGCCTCATGCATATCCGCCGGATAAATAACTGTCATATTCGGAATTGCACGCATAAGCGCGATGTCTTCTATCGCCTGATGTGTCGCGCCGTCCGGCCCTACCGAAACTCCCGAGTGTGAGCCCGCAATTTTTACCGGAACATTGTTGTAGCAAATCGTTGTGCGGATTTGTTCCCAATTTCGACCGGGGCTGAACATGGCGTAACTTGAAATAAATGGAATTTTACCGTAATTTGCAAGCCCGGCCGCAACGGTAGCTAAATTTTGCTCGGCCACTCCCATTTGGATAAAACGCTCCGGAAATTTTTTCGCGAAAAGATCCATTTTCGTGGACTCCGTAAGATCCGCGCAAAGAGCAACCACTTTTTCATTTTTCTCGCCCGCTTCCAAAAGCCCTTCGCCATAACCTTTACGCGTAGGAAATTGCTCAATTGTTTTGAGGTCTAAAATATTTTCTGCTAATTTTGCTTTTGGATTAATGGGCATATTTATTTTAAAAACTTAAAAGTGGAAAGCATATTGTTAAGAATACTCTGGGTGTTTTTAACATCTCCACCGCTGACCACAAATAACGTACCTGAATGCTCTACAAAAACTAAGTCAGTGAATGAATCGTCTCCTTCGCCGCCAATACTTTGACCACGAAGCGCTGTGGAATTATCAACCAATATTTTTTGCGTCTTAGACAAGCCAATGTATTTAGTTTCTGTTTCTAAGTTTTGACCAGTTTGAAGTTTCCTAGCTTCAACTGAGATTTGGTCATTTGAATAATTTCCAAGAATGATATATGTCGAACTATTATTGTTTATCATCCAATCGCTCGGGTATTTAAATTCAAACCCATATTCCTCGTTGCGGTAAGTTTTCCAAGTGGCGATTTCGGCCTCTAAGCGTTTTGCCTCTTGTTGGCGCATCCATTCTTCATTCTCAACGTAAGGAACCGATGGAGTAGCAGGCAACGGCAAACCTACAGGCAACCATATGATTTTAAAATCTGCAGGGCATTTATAGCCGCAAAGTATGGGCATACATAATTTAAAAGTTTTTATTTCGCATTCGATTTTTGATCCATAATTTTTTCTGCCAGCATCTGACCTTTTATAATCAACATAATACCAATACCCGCTTCCGGCGATTAAAACAAAACCGATAATTACGAGCCAAAGAGTCGCGAGGCCATTTTGTTTTGGGTTTATCGGCATATTATTGTTTTATGCTTGGTTTCGGGCTCGGATTTGGAACCGATGCGCTAATAACTTCCTCCGTCAAACGCGGACGCAAAATATTGAATCCTGTAGTTGAATTGATTGTATCTTCCGAAAGCGTGTCAGACGCAAAAGCGTATATCCAAATCGCGACGAAGGAAGAAACAAGAACCATGATTATCATATAAAAATTCGTTTCAAAATTTCTTGATTTTATGTTTATTTTTACCGCGAAATTGAAATTCATTTTATTGGTGTTCACTTCTTATTTTGCCACCTAACGTTCTTAATTCCGACAAAAACTTCGCGGCTTGTTCTTTATTCGGCGGAATACCGTGCCACTTATAATCAAATTCTATCTCTTTTATGCCTTTCCCCGGAATAGTATGTGCGATTATTATTGTTGGCTTTTCGTAAATTGCCTTCGCTTCTTCAGCCGCGTTCACAATTTCCTCAAAATTATGTCCGTCAATTTCCAAAACGTGCCAGTTAAAAGCTTCGTATTTCGCGCGGAGATTTTCCAGCGGCATAATATTTTCGGTCATCCCGTCTATCTGAATATTGTTGCGGTCAATCACGGCAGTAAGATTATTTAATTTATATTTTCCGGCAAACATTGCCGCTTCCCAAGTGTTTCCCGCATCTTGTTCTCCGTCGGACATTAAGCAGTAAACCCTAAACTTTTTGCCGTCCATCCGCGCGCCATATGCGTATCCGGAGGATTGCGAAAGACCGGAACCCAAAGGACCTGACGTTGTCTCAACTCCCGGCAAAGATGTGCGGTGGGGATGCCCTTGGAGTCTCGTGCCGAATTTGCGCAATGTTTTCAATTCTTCAATCGGAAAATAGCCGGCGTGTGCGAGCGTTGCATATTGAACCGGGCAGATGTGTCCGTTTGATAAAATCAGTCTGTCACGATCTGTCATCAATGGATTTTTTGGATCGTGGTTTAAAATATGAAAATAAAACGCAGTAAAAACATCCGCCATCCCCAAAGGTCCCGCCGTATGCCCGCTCCCCGCTTCAACCAGCATTTCAATAATCGACTGGCGAATATCGTTGGCCTTCTGTTCTAGAAATTTAATTTTTTCTTCGTGTAGATGGGGCATGTTTACGATTTTTTAAATAAACCGAAAATCGCAAATATGATACCCACCGGAAACGAAAACATGGCAATAATTGCAAATGACATAGGTAAGCTTCCTGTCCACCAAAGAACAATGATAATTGCGCAGATGCCGGCAATAGTATAATAGGTGTTTTTACTCATTTTTTTAACTCCTCTATCGTTTTTTATAATAGTTTATTTATGACTTACCGCCGTTAAAGCCGCCAAAATAATTCCGCCCGCAAATAATATCGCAGATAAGTATAAGATTCCTAATCCCGACAAATCAATGCCCATATTTTTTGCCTTAGCGCCGACAAAAAAATCTATAATGCCCGGAAACTTGAATAACAATACTCCTGTCGAAATAAAAATGACTGAAACTGCATAAGAGATTTTTTTATTGATTTTCATATATTTTTTAACTCTTCAATCGATTTTTTAATATTGCTTGTCCGCCTGAATGCGTCACCTGCCCGCAATGCTACGCATAGCGTTGCAGGCAGGGCTTTTGGCGGGTCATCGTGCAGATGCGACATGGATTTATTATACCAATAATACAAATTTAAGGTAATCACAGCCTATATTATAAAAAAAACGCCATTTATAGGTGTTTTTTGTTCTATTTTTTCAACTCCTCTATCGCTTTTTTAATATTTTCTTCGTGCAAGTGGGGCATTTATTTATGCTCAATTCGTTTAATTAAATTTACAAAACCGGCGAATAATAATACGAAACCTCCAAGATAAAAAAGAAAGTGAGTGCCAAATAAATCAATTCCCAACTCCCTATCAAATTTTGGAACAAAAACCAATAGAGCCCCTAATATCAATAATATAAAAGGGCTAACAGATCGCTGCATCAGACTGGGCGATTGCACGTCCTGGCTCTGGGTTGCATTTTTCTGCAATAATCCCAAAACAAGAAAAATAAATGCACAGGCTACTAGCGGATAGAAACCGTAAATAATAAATACAAAAAAAGATCCGCAAAATTCCGAATTGCTAAAAAAGTTGCATTTAGGCATGAACGGCAAATAAGCGCTTAAATATATTGCAAATAAAACCGCGAAACATATCGCCGACAATATATAATATCTTCTTTTCTTGCTCATGAATTTTTTAACTCCTCTATCGCTTTTTTAATAATAAAGACATTATAGCATCAATTAACCGTTGATACATCAATCAGGCCTATTAATTTTCTCCACGCAATATTTTTAGGCATTCTTTACAAGTTCGCGCCTATCTACTTTTAGGCTAAAACCCGGGATACGGTTTCTATCCCTAACATTAAGCAACAGCCAGTCTTCTAAAACTTCTTTAAGCTCTTTCCGACAATCCTCCAAATTATGTGAAGCTGCCCAGACGCCCTTTATGCTCGGTATTTCGGCAAAATAGGAGCCATTCTTAAGAATTTTATATTTGGCTTCTTTAAGCTTTTTCTCTATAAATTCGTTAATCATATGCTTATGCTAACACAAGTTATTTAAAATTACTAACCTAAAAATTTAATTTTATCTTCGTGCAGGTGGGGCATGGGTTTTTAATGCCTTAAGGCGTTGCGTCGTATATCAATCCAGTGTCGCTACCGTCAAATGCAGTGCCTTTGTAGCCAGATTCTTTACTATTAAAATCTGCG
>MFHL01000011.1:8831-14850 GCA_001778595.1 Candidatus Giovannonibacteria bacterium RIFCSPHIGHO2_02_FULL_44_11 | reverse complement strand
CCGGTTCGTCCGCTTCGCCCGCTCGTATTACCGATTCTTTTAATATCATCCTGCCGACGGGATGCGCGGAATATTTTTCCGCTGCTCCCAAAATTTTCCAAAACTCGTTTTCCGGTACTCCGAGTTCTATTTCGGCTTCTTTTAAAGCGAACGATCCGTAGGTCAGGGTGCCGGTTTTATCAATGACCAACGTCCGTATTTTGGAGAGCGCTTCTATCCATTCTCCGCCTTTAATTACCACTCCGCGTTTGGCAGCTTTTCCTATGCCTGCGGTGATGGCAAGCGGTATTGCGACGGCCATATCGTCTGCGCAGGCGACGAGGAACAAAGCCGCCGTCATGCTGATGTCGCGGGTAAAGAAATAAATTCCGGCTCCCAAGACAAGAACGAACGGCAGAAAAGCCGACGCGAACCGGTCGGCAAGCTTCTCCGAATTGGATTTGTTTTTTGAGGCTTCTTTTACGAGCGAGGCCATCCGTTCAATAGTTGAATCTTTGCCTACCCTTGTTGCGCGTATTTTGATAAGGCCCGACTCGTTCATTGTCGCGCCCAAAACACCGTCTCCGGTTATTTTTTCCTGCAATGCCGATTCACCGGTGACGGGCGCCTCATTTATCTCCGCTTTGCCGAAAACAATTATTCCGTCAACCGGAACGCGCGAACCTTCTTTGACAATCAGAATATCTCCGGCGGAAACCGAGTCTGCGGGAATCTCTTCCGTTTGGCCGTCCTTCTCGCGCATTGCGGTCTGCGGTTTCAGTTTTAAAAGCTCTTCAAGTGTTCTGCGCGTGCGCGATTGGGTATTTGCGTCGAGCAGGCGGGCGAAGGCGAGCATTAAAATAATAAATGTCGCCGAGCGCACCTCGCCGTAAATAATAGAAACGGCAACCGCAAAAATATTGAATGTATCAATGCTTATTTTTCTTACCATTGTTGAGCGCAATGCTCCCCACAGCGTCGGTAGAGCTCCCAGATACACGCATATCCACAAAACAAACGACGCCTGCGGAAATTGTAAGTTTGCCAAAAAAGCAACGGATATAAGGACTACGAGAGCATAATCGAGCTTGATGTTAATATTCTCGGACATACTTTTGTTTAATTCATTTTATCAAAAATCCCGCTTTTGGGCGATACGAAAATTCCGGACCAATCGGTCCGGAATTTTGCTTTCGGAGGGTGCAGGATTTGAACCTGCGAGGGGATTGCTCCCCAACCGGTTTTCGAGACCGGCGCCTTAGACCGCTCAGCCAACCCTCCAAATTTCACTTAAGACGCTTATACGCCGTTTACAATGTTTGTTCATGGCAGTTATCTTATGTTATAATATTTATTAATGTTTGGCGAGCAAAATAAATCAATGCTGAAGATAGCGGTTAACCTTGCCGTAATCTTTGTTGTGATATTTCTTATTGTTATATTTTTCTTCGGAAATAAAAATAATACGGGGAGCACCGGAACCCCTTCTAAAACTACGGCCGGTAAGAATGCATCCAAAGACCTTGTACCGATTGTTGTTTTGGACAGCATCGTTCGGAGCGCGGACGCTGGGGAATCATTCGAGAAGTATTTTAAAGTTGCCACAAGCAGCAAAATAGGGAATGCCGATGTGCTTTCCATTGTTTTCCATCCTTTAATCCGAGACAGAGTTTTTGTGACCACTTATCAGGACGGTATTTTTTTGAACGAGAAAAGGGTTAACAGCTGGACCAAGATAGATTTTCCGCCGAAAAAGATTTATAGCTTTATACTTGATAACAGCAGTCCCGACAACAGGATTTTCGCCTCGGGGGTTGTGGAAGAGAACGGGCGGATATTTCGTACGGACGATGGCGGAAATAAATGGCGCGTTGTTTACGCCGAACCGGGATTGAATTCGCTTGTTTCGGCTCTGGCGCAATATCCGAAGAATCCGAAGCTTATAATAGCGGGTACAAGCATGGGAACGATAGTTAAAAGCTTTGACCGCGGGGACACTTGGAAGAATGTCGGTCAAAAGATCGACGGCCGAATAAGTAATTTTGATTTTGACAGCACGAAGCAATTTACATATATGCTCTCGTACCAGAGCAAAATATATTTTTCTACAGACGAAGGGTCAACGTGGAAAAATTGGGAAGACGAGAAAGCTAAGGAAGTGGCAGCGTTGAACTCGCAGGCAAACGCCCTTGCAGGCAAACAAGATTCCGCGGGCGCTGACGCGCTTAGAAAGCAGGCCGCCGCTCTGCAAAAGAGGAACAATGAAAACCGCCAGCCCGGAGGAGTTATCAATATTGTTACGGATCCAACCAAATCAGGAATAATTTATGCGGGGACTACGAATGGTCTTTACCGGAGCAAGGACTATGGAAAATATTGGAATAAACTGAATATTATTGAAAGTGCGGAAAAATTCCCGATAAAGTCGGTCGCTATCAGCCCGAAAAATTCAAATGAGATTGTTTTTGTTTCGGGCAGATCATTTTATAAATCTATAAATAACGGTGATACCTGGGCGGTTGTTCCCGTCAACAACAGTATCAACGCGGTGTTTGTGGCCTACGACCCCTTTGACCCAAAAATTATTTTCATCGGCCTGAGCCGTATCTAGCGCCGCATAATGTGCAGAATACTTGAATTGGTCCGAACCGCTTTCGCCCCGACCGCAGTCGCGGACGAGGAAGTCCCTCCGTGAAAATTCAGCAACCCGCGAACGTAGAGAGCGGAGCAGTCGTCGTATGACGGAAAGGCGGCACCTGCCTGCAACGCTTTGCGAGGCAATGCGGGCAGGGAATCGCACCGCTGACAGTTTTCCCGATTTCATCAAAATCTCTGATTTTGTTTGAAATCGAGGATCCTCGATTTTGTATATCTGCTTCGCTCATACAAAATCGGGACAAGTTTTTCTTTGGCAGCATTCAATCCAATAATTCGCTTTGCGAATTATTGAAATTTTATCAAATTTCAGCTTTGTCGGCAAATTCTTTGTTCTTTGAATTATAAAAAAAAGAGGGAGACGCGGTGCAAGCACCACGCTCCCTCTCTGATACGACAACTTCACTGGAGTACGAAGTTCTTCTTGAGACTGCCTTCGGGAATGACGAACTCGTATTTTTGGCTTTGCCAGTCCATCGCGATCCATCCGAATGACGAATTCACGAACTGGTAGGTGTAGGCCTTGAGCTCGCCACCTTGCCGCTTCTCCTCGAAGACCATCACGTTGCCGGTGACAGTGACTTTCCCCGGCTGGTATCCCTGCCCAGCTTCTTTGTAGAAGAAGTAATACTGGGTAGTACCGATACTGCCAGTGCCGAGGAAGAAGTGTCCGCTGATGCCGTCGCCGTCGCGCAGGCTGACCAGCTTCGCTGTATCCGGTCCTGTCCAGTGCTTCGGCACCGCAAGACCAATCAGTGATGCGAAGCCGAGACCGACTCCGAACGCAATAGCCGTGAAGACCACGAAGGAGAACGTCAAGCAGCAGTAATCCAGGAAGTCGCTTACACTGTTGTAGATGGACCTCCAAGCGAAGATGACAAAGAGCAGTGCGAAAAGGAATGGCCAAATCATAGTCTTTCTCCTTTCTGTGAGATTTCTAGGGTTTCTGATTGCCCGACGATAATCTAGCATATGTAGTATCTAAAGTCAAGGGTTTGTGCGAAACCAACAAAAACAGCCCTATTTCAGGCCATTTCTTACTCTTAAATCCTTATGAAAATTTTTCTTTTCTGCTTCTAACGGAATCGGGAATTTCTTTTTGCCCCGAAAAATCCATACGATTTGGTCGCCGAGCGAAGCGAGGCGACATCTGAATCTTTGACATTTCCAATCTGGTACGCCCAGTAGGAGTTGCCTCTCGCTGTTGCTACAGCTCGAGACCTACGGCGCCTCTTTGGCGCCTGCGGCCCGCGGTTCAACTTCATTCAGGATAAATATTGCAAAACCAAAACACCCCGAACGGGGTGATTGGTTTTTTGCAATGTGCGCCCAGTAGGAGTTGAACCTACAACCTTGTCCTTAAGAGGGACCTGCTCTGCCAGTTGAGCTATGGGCGCATTTTCCGTACAAAATAAGCGTAACAAAAAAATTATACTGAATTTCGGCTAAAATTGGAAGCTTTATGGCATCCAAAAAAATATCAATAAAAACGATATACAAACGGAGCGGTTTGCGGTAGGCTTTAGTTATGGAAAAACTGAAATTGGAAGAGGGAGAATACGTCAGCGATAAGGCAATTCCTTACGATGATTTGCGCGGGTATATCAAAATGTATCACGAAGCGGGCATGGATGCCGATCAGATTTTAGATTTAATTCATAAGCGTTTGCGGGTAAGCAACACAGGGCGCGCGCCAAAAACATCATCAGAAAGCGATTTAAAAAATATCAGTATTCCTGATTTTGATATTGCCGGATGGACCGGCGTTTTCATGGAAGCGGGCTTTAGCCGGAAAGAGACTGAAAAGATAATCGCGCGCATCAACGCCGACCCCGAGTTAAAAGACAGGCTTCGCAGAGGAGTGATAAGTATTCCTATTGAAGACAAATCGGAAGGCGCTGTTGCAATTCCGGTCACGATTGGTAAAAAGGAAGAGTAGTTTTTATTTAATGAAAAAAATTTCCGTAAAAGTTAAGACGGGAGCTAAAATTGAAAAAATAGAAAAAGACCCGCTCGGCGGATACAATGTCCGGGTGCGGGAGCGCCCAACGGACGGGCGGGCGAACGAAGCGGTAATAGAAGCGCTGGCGGAATATTTTGGCGTTCCAAAGTCGGCGGTAAGCATTATCTCCGGGCACGCTTCCAAAACTAAAATTATCGGGATATCATAAATTAATACGATGAAAGAAAACCAAAAATTTGATGCGGGGCCTGACGGCAGGAATACAGATAAGGTTTTGTCGGAGGCGGAAGACAAAGCTTTTAGCACGGAAGAAAAAGGCATTTTGGATATGTATGCTGATATGGTAGAGAGAGGCGAACTAATAGAGGAACCGATGCTGGATAAAAACGGAAAAAGAATCGGGGCAAATATTAAAGAAAAAGATTCGCCCGACGGCAAGCCGGGAAAAATACTTTATTTTAAAGACGATAAAACGCAGAAAGCGGTGGAAGCCTACAATAAAAAATTCACGCCGTCCCCGCCGTCGCCGCAAAATTACGAACCAGGAGAAAATTAGTCCTCGGAAAATATTTACTTAGTCCTGCACGAATACCTGAACGCCTATGTCCGCCCAGGTGTAGAGCTTGTGTGCTTCTGCGAGCGGAAGG
Source organism: Candidatus Giovannonibacteria bacterium RIFCSPHIGHO2_02_FULL_44_11 (assembly GCA_001778595.1). Lineage (GTDB taxonomy): Bacteria > Patescibacteriota > Minisyncoccia > UBA11713 > 2-01-FULL-45-33 > 2-01-FULL-45-33. The sequence continues at coordinate 9,606 of MFHL01000011.1, read as the reverse complement.
TTTACACATCCGTGCGACCGCGGCTTGCCGAAATTATCATGCCAGTATGCTCCGTGGATTGCCGCTCCTTCGTGGGTAAAATACAGATTCCACGGCACGCCCGGAAGGTCGTAATATTGGTCGCTGATGCCCGGAAGCGGTCCCTGCATGTAACGGCTCGGCGTTTTTTTGAAAACTGTGAATATTCCGCGCGGAGTAGGGGTAAGCTCAAGGCCTGTGGAGATCTTCGTCTCCATGAACAATTCGGCGCCGTCGTACGCGTAAAGCACCTGCTCCGAGCGGTCTATGATTATGCGTTTTGCGCTCGATGTGGTTTCTCCCTGCGTAAGGTTCCGCTCGCCTTCATCTAAAAGCACGCGCACATATTCCGCGGCAACGTAAAAATCTTCGCTTAAGCGTTCTGGGTAGCGGATATGTTCGTCAAATTCAATTTTGTACCATTTTTTGCCGTCGCGCTCCACCATGCCGCCGACTTTCAGCACCACCCCGTTGCGCAATTGAAGAATTACATTATAATCCGTGCCCGGTCCGGAGCGCGCGTTCAGACATATTCCTTCAAAATATGGCCCGCATCCGTCTGCCACTTCCACATATTTGAAAATTACGGGTTTGATGGGAAGAACCTCAATTTTTTCGTGTGATGTAATAACAACAGCCTCTTCTTCCTGCAGATAATTTATAACAGGGGCCTGCTCCTTGTTGGATTTTTTTAATATCACCGATATAGACACGAACAAAAGTAAAAGAGCCATAAAAATGCCCGAGAAAATGACGA
>MFHL01000011.1:2257-8811 GCA_001778595.1 Candidatus Giovannonibacteria bacterium RIFCSPHIGHO2_02_FULL_44_11 | reverse complement strand
GACAATTTCATATGTTTATAATAAAGAATTCTTGACTTATTTGCAATAAAAATGTATACTTATACCATAATAGTTTAACTAATTTTTATATGGGAAATTTTAACAGAAACAACGACAGAGGGGGAGACAGAGGCGGTTTTAGGCCCGGAAACAGGGAAATAACAATGCATAGGGCAATATGCAGCAATTGCGGACGGAGCTGTGAAGTTCCGTTTCGCCCGACGGGAGAAAAGCCAGTTTATTGCAGCGATTGTTTCGGGAAAATGAGAGATGCCGGGGCGGGTGCAGGAGGGCGCGATGACAGGCAACCCCGCCGTGATTTCGGAGGCGGAGTACCGATGAGGCAAAATTTTGAAAGCAATAAAAGCAATGGCAACGCGGATGTTGTGCATCAGCTTGAAATATTGAACGGAAAGCTGGACAAAATTCTCCGCGCGCTCGAAAAACCGGTTCAGGTTAATGCACCGAAGCCTGTAAGGGAAGGAACTTTGAAGCAGGCGGTAAAAAGGGCGACAGATTCAAAGAAGAAAAAGTAATCTCATGTGCGCGCCGGGACCGGTTGATTTTCCTGTTTATGTGTGCTAGACTTGGAAAGTAGCAAAAGAGGAACAAAGTCGAGTTTTTCTAAGATTACAATAGATTAAAAAAATCGTATGTCAGAAGGAACAATCAAGACACTTACGCCGAAAGGATTTGGATTCATCGCTCGCGAAGGCGAAACGAAGGATCTTTTCTTTCACTCCAAGGAGTTGAAGGGCGTAACATATGACGAATTGAAGGTCGGCGACAAAGTCACCTTTGAGGTTACCCAGGGCGAAAAAGGCCCGGCGGCCACCAACGTCTCGCGCGTATAAGCGCTACGGAAGAAAGACCGTCCCGTCCTCGACGCAAGTCGGGACGCGGACGGTTTTTCTTTGCTTCAATACAGAGTACTTATACTAGTACCAGACATATGTTTTTAACAAATAAAGCGGTATGCAAAAAACGGAAACAATCATTTCGTTTGATAAGGTATTTTTTGAATATGGGCCCAATAAGCCTATTTTAGACGAGGTTAGTTTTTCGCTCCGCCGGGGCTCCAAAACAACGGTTATGGGCCAGAATGGCGCCGGAAAAAGCACTCTTTTCGACCTTCTTACAAAGGAATTGGCGCCGACAGGCGGACAGGTGAATGTGGCAGGCGATTTGACGACGGCACATTCCAGGCAGGCGATTTTGCCTGCGGAACTTGCGCTTTCTGTGCGCGAATTTTTTGAAAAATGTTTTAAAAACAAAGTTTATAATATTGATCCGAAAATAGATGCGGTTCTTGAGGCGGTAAATTTGAAAGCGCCGAAAGATAGAGTCATAAAAACTTTTTCCGGCGGACAGCAGGCCAGGCTTTTGCTTGCATCCGCTCTGATACAGGACCCGGACTTGCTTCTTTTGGACGAACCGACGAATAATTTGGATAAAGACGGAATCTCGCATCTCACGCAATTTTTAATAGATTATAAAAAAACACTGGTCGTCATTTCGCACGACGCGGATTTTTTGAACGCTTTCACGGACGGCGTGCTTTATCTTGACGTGCATTCGCGCAAGGTTGAGCAGTATTCGGGCAATTATTTCGCGGTGGTAAAAGAAATATCGGCGCGTATTGAAAGGGAAAACAGGCGGAATGCCCAAATTGCCAAAGAAATACAGGAGAAAAAAGATAAAGCGAACGTTTTTGGGCACAAAAGCGGGCAGATGCGTGTTGTCGCGATGCGCATGCGTGAAAAAGTGGCGGAACTCGAAGAAAAAATAGTGGACGTTCGGAAAGAAGATAAATCTATACGGCCGTTCATTATTCCCGCGCAAGAAGAGGCGCGCGGGGAGATAATAAATTTTTCTAAAAGGCATATTGCTTTGTGGCGCGGAAAACATTTACTGCTCAAAGGCCCGAACGGCATCGGAAAAAGTACTTTGCTGGAATCAATTGTCGGCGGAAAAGCGAAGGGAATAACCGTCGGCGTGGGAGTCAAAATCGGTTACTACAGGCAGGATTTTTCAACGCTGAATTTTGAAGAGACAGTTCAGCGCTCTCTGCTCTCTTCAATGGACGAGCCGAACGAAGAGAGAATGCGCTCCGTTGCGGCCGGTTTTTTGCTTGGGGCCGACGTGATACGCACAAAAATCGGCCATCTTTCCGAAGGCCAAAAAGGACTTGTGGCTTTTTGCAGGCTGGTTTTTGAAAAGCCCGGCCTGCTTCTTTTGGACGAACCCACGAACCATATTAATTTCAGGCATATTCCTGTTATCGCCCGCGCACTGGATAAATTTGAAGGAGCAATGATACTGGTTTCGCACGTTCCTAAATTTGTTGAGAAGATACGGATAGATGAGATAATTGATTTATATGCTGATAGATGATGTAAAAATTACGGTTACGGCGGGAGGAGGCGGAAAAGGCGCCGTCGCTTTTAATCATAATTTAAAAGCGCTGGGACCCGCAGGAGGCTCGGGGGGTAACGGCGGAAGCATTTATTTTGAGGGCGCTTCCAATCTGAACGCGCTCGGACAATTCAGGTACGAAAAAGATATCAAAGCCACGGACGGCGAAGACGGCAAAGGCCAGTTCCGCGACGGCCCGGACGGCCCGGACTTAATTTTAAAAGTTCCGGTAGGAACAGTTATACAAAAAATAGGCGGAAATACTTTTGCTGTTCTGCAGGAGATTTTGAAAGTAGGCGAGCGGAAGCTCATTGCGAGAGGCGGGCACGGCGGAAAGGGTAATTTTCTTTTTCGTTCGCCGAAATTGACTACACCGCTCCGTTTTCAGGAAGGTCTGCCGGGAGAGCATTTTAACCTGCATTTGGAATTGAAGCTCATTGCCGATATCGGTTTAATCGGCCTGCCAAACGCCGGCAAAACAAGCCTTTTAAACGAACTTACAAATTCCCAAAGCCGTGTGGCAAATTACGCTTTCACAACCTTAGAACCGAATCTGGGCACTTATTACGAGCTTATTTTGGCCGATATTCCGGGACTTATTGAAGGGGCCTCCGCCGGAAAAGGGCTCGGCACAAAATTTCTCCGTCATATTGAGCGGACAAAAATTCTTTTTCATCTGATTTCCGCCGAGTCGCTGAATTTTAAAAAAGATTATAAAACCATTCACAATGAATTAAAATCTTTCAGCAAAGAACTTGTTAAAAAACCGGAATATGTTTTTTTGACAAAAAATGATATGCTTCCGGTAAAAGAAATAAAAAAGAAAATCGCGGAGCTTAAAAAACTCAACAAAAATGTCGTCGCGATTTCCGTCTACGACTGGGATTCACTTGTGAAAGTAAAGAAGATACTGAACAAAATAAAATCCAAGTAAGGTTTGTTTGTGCGGGCGCCGGGCGCTATAATTGAGACATGGATCGCGATTTAGATTATAAAAAAACTGTTGTTTTGGCGGTTTTATGGTGGCTGATAATGTTCGGAGCGGTTTCTCTGGTATTGCCGTGGTACAGTCAATTTGCATGGATGAAAGTGAGTGCGGCCGTATTTGCGGGCGTACTGGCCTTGGTTTTGTCCTCATATATTCCTCTTTACGGCTATTCAAACGCTTTGCTTTTTGGGATGATTTTTGTAGTTGTCGGCATAGCTTTGGACGCGCTGGTCACGTACAGGTTCAACTCGGAAATTTTTACATATTGGCAGATGTGGCTGGGCTATGCTCTAGTTCTTGTCGCCCCGCTTTTGCGCATAATGAAAGCTTACGCCCGGTGAAAACGGCCGTTTTGTTAAACCTTGATTTTAGGAAGGGTTTTTGCTATATTAAACGCATGTCACAAGAACAGCCAAAAAAACAACCCGCGCCTGAATATGTCTCAATTAAACAGGCGGAGGAAACAGAAAAGCAGAGGCAAGAAACATTAGGCAAAATGAGGCAAAGAATTTCTAAGGTTGCCGAAAAGTTAAAAAACGAAGGATATAAATTTGAAATGGAAGAAACTGATGAGTATCTTATAAAAACCGAGGACAGAACAACACATCTTCTTAAATTGGATTCTTTCCCCTTGGAATCCAAGGACAAACTGCGTATCAGCGTATCTCTTGAGGAAATGATAGAAGCCAGCATCAGAAACCCGAAAGAAAATTCTTACGCGGCTGTGCTTGAGTTGCGCAAACAAAAGAATGAGTCAAATAACTAATTTTTTAAACCAATACCTTTTATATGTGCTCGTGGGTTTTTTTATTTTAGACGCACTGTTTGTAGTGTGGATTTTAGGTCTGAAGAAAAGTTTTAAAAAGATATTCAAAGGCGGGGATACCGATATGGAAAAAGTACTGTTAGAACTGCGCCGGAACGAAATCGCCTTCGGTGAAGCTTTGAAAGAGGCGATAAAAAGAGTGGAGCGTCTTGAGGGAGAGTTGCCGAAAGATCTGCGCAGAGTCGGACTTGTCCGCTACAATCCCTTTTCCGGCACAGGCGTCGGAGGCGACCAAAGCTTTGTTTTGGCGCTTTTAAACGAAAACAATGATGGGGTGGTTATTTCCTCGCTTTATGGGCGGGAGATGAGCCGCGTTTACGCCAAGCTTATAAAGAACGGAAAATCTACCTATCAGCTCACAGCCGAAGAAACTCAGGCCATCGCGGAGGCGAAATAGTCTAATACGAAGAAGACAATGAGCTGACCCAACATTGACAAAATGGCACATTTAGCGCTATTTTGTTTTTAGGGAAATTTCAAAAAAGAAGGAGCAGATATGAAACCAATTACCAATGTCACAGAAGAGGATGTGCTGGGTTTACCGATTTGCGACCTGATTCGAACATCGTTGACGGAATTCATGCTTCTTTTCAGAAAAGATAAATTACCGAGCGACGAAATGATGAAGGCTCTTGATCACATACTTTGTTTCCGAATTTTATATGTTTTGGATAGAGATAATCCGGATGAGATCAGAAGTGAGTTGGATGGCCTTCTTCGTTTAGTGCCGCATGATCGGAGAGAGGAACTGAATAGCCGTGAATCACCTTGGTCAGCAAGAATCGAAATGTTCGGTGATTTACTGGCGACAGTTATAAGTATTGGCGATGAAGATGACATTCGAACAAGGGCTGAGCGTCTTAGTAATTATAGACGACTAGCAAAACTTCGCCCGATAACCGCCGGCTAATGCCACGCGGTTTTTCTTTTTATACAGCTAAACAAGTTCTAAGGGCATTCATTTGCCGACCAAACTAAGGCATTGCTTAATATGCGTTTTTTTGGTCTAATCTAGATTAAATGAGCAATGAACCTAAAACTCAAAATTCCGTTGTCAGGCCGCCGATTGTGGTGGTTGTAGGACATATTGACCACGGGAAAACCACGCTTTTGGACCATATCCGGAAATCTAATGTTGCGGCAGGAGAAACAGGGGGAATAACTCAGCATATCGGAGCGTACGAGGTGGAACACAGCGGCAAAAAAATAACTTTTCTGGATACTCCGGGGCATGAGGCATTTTCCAAAATGCGTTCGCGTGGCGCTAAAGTCGCCGATATTGCCATTTTAGTGGTCGCGGCGGATGACGGCGTAAAACCGCAGACCAAAGAGGCGCTTCTTGCAATAAAAGCCAATTCGCTTCCGTACTTGGTGGCGATAAACAAGATAGATAAATCCGGCGCGGATGTTGACAGAGTAAAGAGCGAACTTGCAAAAGAAGAGGTTTTTTTAGAAGGCCGGGGAGGAAATGTTCCGTTTGCGGAAATATCCGCCAAAGAAGGAAAAGGCATAAATGAACTTTTGGAGACAATATTACTTATGGCGGAGCTCGAAAATTTTACTGCAGACCCCGGAAAATTTTCTTCAGGAGTTGTTATAGAATCGCACCTTGATAAAAAGAGGGGTATTACATCTACGCTTCTTCTGCGCTCCGGCACATTGAAAAAAGGAGAATATGTTGTGGCGGGAGATGCGGAGACCAAAGTGCGTATTTTGGAAAATTTTTTGGGTCAGCCCACAGATTATGGGCTGCCTTCTTCTCCTGTGGTTGTTGTCGGCTTTGACAAATTACCGCAGGTCGGCATAGAATTTAAAGTGTTTTTCTCGCAAAAAGAAGCTTTGGCCGAGGTCCAAAAATTCTCGGCCCAAGGCCGATCCCTGCCTACCGGACAGGCAGGCGCCTCGGGCGGAAAAGAAAAAGCGATATCTGCATCGCAAGGCGCCGAAAATCGTGTTGTGCTCGGAGTCATCATTAAAACAGATGTTTTTGGCTCGGGTGAGGCGATACGGCACGAAATAGACAAAATAAAAAGCGAAAAAATAGATATAAAGTTTTTACGGATAGAAGCGGGCGAAGTTTCTGCTGATGACGTAAAGTTGGTTTCTTCCGCAAAAAATTCCATTATTGTGGCGTTTAAAACGGGCATCTCGCAGGATGCGAAAGACCTTGCGGAGCGGATGGGCGTTGAAATAGCGCCTTTCCAGATAATTTACGAGGTCTCAAGCTTCCTGAAAGCCCGGATGACCTCAATATTGCCGGCCGAAATAAAGAAGACTGTTTTGGGCAAAGCGAAAATTTTGAAAATATTCTCCGCCAAAGGCGGA
>MFHL01000011.1:0-2216 GCA_001778595.1 Candidatus Giovannonibacteria bacterium RIFCSPHIGHO2_02_FULL_44_11 | reverse complement strand
GGCCAATGTAGGGGAAGTGGCCGCGCCGGACGAATTCGGGGCGTTTTGCGACTCCTCTATCGCCCTTGCAGTAGGGGATATACTGGAAGCTTTTTTGGAAGAAGAAACCAGAGGAGAGCTTTAATTTTTTTAAAATAAACAAATGGCATATCAAAAAGAAAGATTTTCGTCGTTTTTAGAGCATGAGATGGCTGATTTTTTTTCCCGCGAAGCCGCCGGCTTTTTGCCCGAAGGGGCTTTTGTTTCCGTAACCCGCGCCGTTATCAGTGAATCCGGGGAGACCGCGGATATTTATATTTTGATATTTCCCGATGGTGTTTCCAAAGATTCGTTCGCGGAGATAAGAAAACTAGGGAAAGAGGCCCGCAAATATATATCCGAAAAATTAAAACGCAGGCAAATACCGAAAATTTCCATAAAGCTGGACAACGGGACGGACAAGGCGGTCAGGGTGGAAAAATTGCTGGACAGCGCGGTTAAGGAATAAAAAATATTTTTTGTTGGTGCCCCACCTCGGTCTCGGAGCTCCTGGGGCGAGACCGTTAGAGAGCTATTCGTGGTATCTTTCCAAAGAGTAGCGACTCCGCTCGGTCGGGATCTATTTTTATAATTCACTTTTTCCTGCAATCAAAAATGATATCCATAGGGCAAAATTTTCTACTTACTAGAGAGGGATACTTCCGTATAATTTTGGCGGTAGCTTCTGGCTCAAGTATCTGATTTATCGTAAATTTATCAGTGTCTATAAGCTGAGTAATGTCTTGCAGCGTCCAATGCACATCTTTGAAATAAACCTTTTTCTTATCTATTGTTGTGGAAATTGCTTTTAATACAGTCCCGCTATTGTGGTATCGGAAACCTTTTGGCGGAGTTACTGTTGGAATCGCAAGCGGCGCGCAAGGATGCAGGTCAGAAATTATAAGTTGGCCACCTTTTTTTAAAACTAGATTGGCTTGTTTGATAATTTTCTTAATTACAAATTTCGATTTAATCTCTAAAAGGACTTTAATAATTAATACAGTATCTATGGAGTTAGGCCTTACTCTGCTAATATGAGGTCCGTTTTCTTGGAAAAAACTGATTCCCTGTCCTTGAGAAAGTTCTTTTGCGAGTTTGATCTGATTAAATGAAGCGTCAATTCCAATGCATTTTGCGCCTTTCTTGGCAAACGCTCTGAGCCAATATCCATTTCCGCACCCAATCTCCAAAATTTTCTTATTTTTAAGAGGCCCCAGTATTTTAAACAAAATCGGCTTAATAAGCACCTCATTGTTAATTTCTCTTCATGAACAGCGTGATGCTATCTCGCGCTACGCTCAGCGAAATGGACTAGAAGTTTCGGATTGGTTTGAAGAAAAGCAAACCGCAGCGAAAAGAGGCCGGCCCGGTTTCAACCGGATGCTCAAGCTTCTTACACAAGGAAAAGCTAGCGGGGTCATCATTCACAAGATTGATCGGAGCGCGCGCAATCTCAAAGATTGGGCCGATCTCGGTGAACTCATAGACCAAGGCATCGAAGTTCATTTTGCTAACGAAAGTTTGGACCTCCACTCCAGAGGCGGAAGACTTTCCGCTGACATCCAGGCGGTAGTCGCCTCGGACTATATCCGAAATTTACGAGAAGAAACCCGAAAAGGTTTTTATGGCCGGCTGAAGCAAGGGGTCTATCCTCTCCCAGCTCCTTTGGGTTACCTGGATATGGGTAAGGCCAAGCCTAAAGAGCCAGATTCAGCTAAGGCTCCTCTTGTGAAGAAAGCCTTTGAGCTTTACGGGACAGGCCAATACAACCTTGAAGGGCTCACCGACGAGATGTTTCGTCTCGGGCTTAGAAACCGAAGAGGTGGAAAGGTTTCGCTCAACAGCTTCTCTGTTATTTTGAACAATCCTTTTTACATTGGGCTCATTCGACTCAGGCGAACCGGGGAGACTTTTCCCGGATCTCATCAGCCGCTAATTCCAAAATCATTGTATGACAGAGTTCAGCGAATCCTCAGCGGCAAAACCAACACTCGTACCCAGCGGCATGATTTTATCTTCCGACGGCTATTGGCTTGCAAAAGCTGCGGCTACTCGCTTATAGGAGAAACCCACAAAGGGTACATTTACTACCGTTGCCAGACGAGAACCTGCCCGAAAACGTGTATCAGGGAAGAGTTGATTGACAGTAAAGTTCTTGAAATGTTCGAGCCGCTTGATTTTAGTGGAGAAGAAAAACT